>NZ_LZZL01000114.1:0-14084 GCF_002006495.1 Clostridium sp. BL-8 | reverse complement strand
TGATGAAAAATATTCAAGGCAACCTTGGAACTGTTATTTATTTTCATGTGCCTTAAGAAAAAAATTTTGTAAATAAAAAAGAAAGGTACGACCCAAAATGGCAACTGAAAAAAGAAGATTGGGAAATATTCTGGTAAATGCAGGCAAAATTACGGGATATCAACTACAAGAAGCGTTAAAATCTCAGAAAGCCTTAGGTAAGAAGCTTGGAGAAATACTAGTAGAAAGTAAGATAATCACAGAAGAAGACATAATAGAAGCAATAGAGCAGCAAACAGGAATAAAAAAAGTAGATTTGAATTTGATAAATTTTGATAGAAAAGCAATAACGTTGATACCACAAAATTTATGTAATAAGTATATATTGATCCCATTTGGATTTGATAATAACAAGATTAAAGTAGCACTTGAAGATCCACTAAATATTTTTGCGATAGATGATGTGGCAATATCTACAGGATTTGAAATAGAATCATTTATAGCTAAAAAAGCTGATATTAAAAAATTTATAGGTATATACTATAGCAGTCAACAAGTTAATAATGCAGCCATGCAACTTTCTAAAGAAAGCACTAAAACAAGTAAAAGCATTAAAGCAGTAGAGGAAATGAGTGAAGTTAATAGTGCACCAGTTGTAAAAATGGTTGATTACCTTTTTAAGAATTCAATAGAGATGAAAACATCTGATATTCATATAGAACCATTTGAGCATGAAATAAGAATAAGATATAGAATAGATGGAAAGCTCCAAACGGTAAATACTTTAGGAATAGAAAGTTTGGGTCCGCTAGTTACAAGAATAAAGATACTTGCAGGACTTAATATAGCAGAAAAAAGAATACCGCAAGATGGAAGAATAATGGTTAATGTTGATGGTATGGAAATAGACCTTAGAGTTTCGATACTTCCCGTAGTTAATGGTGAAAAGATTGTTATAAGAATTCTAAATACAGGAGGATCTGTATTAGACAAAAAGCAGCTGGGACTGAGTGATGATAATATAAATAAATTAAATAGAATAGTATCAAATCCTCATGGAATAATTTTAGTTACAGGGCCAACAGGAAGTGGAAAATCTACAACTCTATATTCTATATTAAATGAATTGAACTCTAGCAGTGTAAATATAATCACAGTAGAAGATCCGGTTGAATATACAATGAATGGAATAAATCAAGTAAGTGTAAATGAAAAAGCAGGATTAACATTTGCAAGTGGACTTAGAAGTATACTAAGACAAGACCCAGATATAATCATGATAGGAGAAATTAGAGATGAAGAAACCGCAGAAATAGCAACCAGAGCAGCAATTACAGGTCATTTAGTTTTAAGTACTCTTCATACTAATGATGCACCATCATCCATAGCAAGACTTGTAGATATGGGAGTTAAACCATATTTAGTTTCTACTTCTGTTGTTGGGGTAATGGCTCAAAGATTAGTTAGAAAAATATGCAATAACTGCAAAGAAGAATATGAAGCTAGTAAATATGAAAAAGAAATTTTAGAACAAGATGTAAATGATCCACTAATTTTGTATAGGGGCAAAGGTTGTGGTTATTGCAATAAAACTGGATATTTAGGAAGAATTGGAATTTATGAAATTATGGAAATGACAAGAAAACATAGAGAAGCCATAAATTCGGGTGCAAATTCAGATATCATAAGAGATATTTCAATAGAAAATGGAATGAAAACTTTGGAAAGCGAATGTAAAAGTTTGGTATTACAAGGGATGACAACTGTTGAAGAACTTTCAACAATAGCAACTTTATCAATTGACATTTGAAAAGAGGTGGGGGACATTGGGAAAATTTAAATATAGAGTTATGAACTCAGATGGGGAAAAAGTAGAAGGAACTTATGAGGCAAATTCTAAAAATGAGGTTATAGACTTTATTTCAGGTAATGGATATTATCCATTAATGGTAGAGGAAATAACAGAAAGTGCTAGTATAAAAATAAAGTTTAATAAGAAAGTGAAAATTAAGGATATATCAATATTTTGTAGGCAATTTTACACTATGCTAAATGCAGGAGTACCAATTTTGGCATGCTTAGAGATATTATCAGATCAAGTAGAAAATCAAAAATTAAAGGAAACAATAAAAGCAGTAAATGAAGACGTTGAAAAAGGTGAAGTATTATCAGATTCCATGAGAAAACATCTAGATGTATTTCCAGAATTATTAATTTCTTTAGTAGCATCAGGAGAAGCAAGTGGTAACTTAGATGCAATAATGTTTAGAATGTCAACTCATTATGAAAAAGAAAATAAAATTAACAATAAAGTAAAAAGTGCAATGATTTATCCAATAATATTAAGTTTCGTAGCAGTTATAGCAGTTGTATTTATATTAACTTATGTAATGCCAACATTTACTCAAATATTTGAAGATACTGGTACAAGCTTGCCTTGGAGTACTAAACTTTTACTTGGAGCAAGTAGTGGCATAAAAAACAACCTTATCTTTATCATAATATTTGTAATGTTAATTACATTCGGACTTAATATATTTTTTAAGAGTGATAATGGAATATTGTTTGCAAGCAATTTAAAATTAAAATTGCCTGTGTTAAAAAAACTTAATCAAATGATTATAGTATCAAGATTTACCAGAACATTGTCTACGTTGATAGCAAGTGGATTGCCACTTATAGATTCAATAGAAATTGTTTCAAATGTTGTAGGAAATAAAGTTGCTGAAGCTGCATTACTCAAGATAAAAGATAATGTAATGAGAGGGGAAAGCTTATATTCATCAATGAAAGAAAGTGAAGTTTTTCCGTCAATGTTATATTCAATGGTAAAAATAGGAGAAGAGACGGGTTCGCTAGATGATATATTAAATAAAACAGCAGATTTTTATGATGAAGAATTAGAATCAATTATTCAATCTTCAGTAGCAATGATCGAACCAATTTTAATAATTGTCATGGGGATTGTACTTGGATTTATGATTATATCAATAATGTTACCAATGTTTGATAGTTACACTAAAATTCAATAAAAATTGTTGATAATGCATAATGTGAGATCCAGAGTGCATTAAAATATATGAAATTTAGGAGGGTTAAAAATGAATTCATTACTAAACAAAAGGAAAAATGAATTACAAACAAATAAAAAGAAAGGATTTACGTTAGTAGAACTTATTATAGTTATTGCGATTATTGCAATATTAGTAGCATTAGCTATTCCTAAGTTTGGAGCCGTTATAGAAAATTCTAATCAAAAGGCAGATCAAGCAACTGCCAAAAATATTGCTACAATAGTAGCTCAAAAAATTGCTGATGGAAGTAATAATAATATTTCTAGTGGTACTGTTACTGATGGCACTGGTGATACATTATCGGTGTATGATCAATTAGATGGAACTAAAACACCAAAAGCTAAAGCAGCTAAAGGAGCATCTTCATTTACCTATAATATTGATTCTTCGGGAAATATAACTGTAGATTATACTGGTATTGGTGAAGTATATCCATCATATAATCCTGCAACAACATAAAATCTAATTCTAATTCACCAAAACTGCGTGTAAGACTAAATGTCTTATACGCAAGACATAATAAAATCTATCCAATAATAATTTATAAATTTAAATCTGCTGGAGGGTTATATGAATATTAATAATGAAAAAGATGAGGTAAAAGAAAAGAAAAAAACGTTAAATATTAAAGAGTTATTAAATATGGATTTAAAAGACTTAAATTTGTCAAAAGATTTGTTTAAGATAAATAAAAGTAACAAAAGAAAAAGAATTGAAAAAAAGAAAAAAATTATAGCCTTTGATATAGGAAGTTTTAATACAAAAATAGTAGTTGGAATGTATTATAAAGGTGATTTGACTATAGATAAATATATTGTGATACCAACTCCAAAAGATGCAATCGTAGATGGAGAAATTAAAAAAGAAGAAGAACTAGTAATTAGATTAAGGGAAGCCTTAAATGAAAATGGAATAAAAGCAAAAGATGCAATTTGTACTACTAATTCTACTTTAATTATAAACAGGGAAATTATAATTCCAAAAGTACAAGAAGAGGAAATGAATACAGTTGTAAGATATGAAATTCAACAATATCTACCTATAAATTTAGATGATTATGTATTACAAGTTACTATATTAAATGAAGAAGAAATAGGTGGAGTAGAAAAGCTTAATGTACGTGTTATAGCATACCCAGAAAAAATAGCTAGGGAATATTATAACTTTTTGACAAAGCTAGATTTAAAACCTTATGTTTTAGATGTTAATTATAATGCAGTAAATAAATTTATTAATATAACAGAAATAAATAATAAATGTGAATATAATTCAAGAGATTCAGTTGCTTTTATTGATATGGGAGCAAGTTCTATCGATGTTAATATATATAAAAATGGACAGTTAGATTTTACTAGAATAATAAAGGCAGGAGGAAATGATGTTGACGAATTTCTTCGTGATACTAATAAGTTGGTATTTGAAGAAATAGACAGAGTTAAAGTAGAAAATATAGATTTATTAAGTGAAGATGACTTTGTAAGTATACAGATTAAATCTATTGTAGATGAATGGATAGATAAAATAGAAAAGATAATTCAATTTTATAAAAATAAAAACCTTGAAAATAAAGTGGACAGGATATTTATTTTTGGTGGATCGTCAAAGTTAAATGGCTTTGAAAAATATATCTCAGATAAAATAGGAGTAAAAACGAAGAGGATACAAGGAATTTTTAGAATGACCTTTAAGTCTGATGATGATAATAAACCTATTGATGATTTTATCAATGTCATTGGATCAGTCATAAGACTTTAATAGGGGGAAGTAGTTATGAAGGATTTAAACTTTTTTGAACCATATTTAGGGAAAAAGAAAGAAAAAGTTAATTTAAAGAAATATGTATATGGAGCAGTGATAATAGTTGCACTTTCAATAATTATAAGTTTTAGTATTAACACAACTAGAATAATATTATTAAATAAAAGTATAAGCAATTATAATGATGAATTATCAAAGCCAGAAATTCAAACTCAATTAAAGGAAGCTGATGAGATTAATAAACAAATAGATGTTTTGAATAAATATGATAAGGCCGTAAATGATGTTGCAGTCTCTGTTAAAGCTAGAGACAATGTTTCTGAAGAATTGCTAAAAGATATAAGTTCAACTTTACCAAGTGAAGTTTTATTTGAAAATTTGGATATAGCTGAAAACACTATAGCTATAAAAGGTACAACAACTAATAGGAAAGCTGTTTCAGAATTGGAACATAATTTAAGAGAACTACCAATAATGGAAGATGTTTATGTAAACTCAATTGAGCCTAAAACTTCAGTAGAGGAAGAGTATTCCTTTGATATAAAATGTGTGTTAAAGGATGTTGAATAATATGAAGATAAGTAACAAAGAAAAAATAATGTTAAGCATATTAGGAATTATATTAGTAGGTTTTGTATACTATCAGTTCGTTTACTTATATCAAGTAAGTCAACTTCAAGAAAAGATTAAGTTAGAAAGTGACGTTAAACAAAAATATGAAACAGCAAAGAATACAATAAATTCAATGGATGATAAAAAATCTAATGTTAAAATATTAAATAATAAAATAAATCAAGAAATAGCACCTTTTTATCCAGCAATAAGCGAAGAAAAAATAATAATTCAAATAGATGAATTATTAAAAGAGAGTGGATTAGATGGAGGAGCGACTTTCCAGCCTATAGTTTCAAATAGCGTAGAGGGTTCAAAAAAAGAAGTGAAATCTCTACCTGACAGTTCATTGCAAGGTATAGTCGATCAATATAACAATGTATTTAATGGTACTGAAAAAATGCAGCAGAGTAATGATAAGATTGTAAAAAATTCAGCAAACAATGCATCTGGTAATAAGGATGCTAGTAAGGTTAATAGTGCAGGCAATACAAATAGTACCAATACAACAAATAATCAAAACAATAACACAAGTAAAACAGATGCAAAAGATGCTCAGAAAAATACGGTTCAATACCTTAAATGTGAAGTTCAATTTCAGGGAACCTATGAGGAGGTAGATGATTTTTTATATAAAATTGGTCAAAATGATAATAAGATTGTAATAAATGCTATAGACTTAAGTTCAGATAGTTCAAAGGGAATGAAAGGAAAAGTTGATCTTGAATTTTATTCAGTTCCAAAGATTAATGATGAAATAAAGGATTATTTGAAATGGGATATAAATAACACCTATGGAAAGAGTGTACCATTTGGTGCAGGAACATCAGACACAGCTTTAGCAACAAGTACGAAATCTGATAAAACAGTATCAGAGGTACAAAAAAATGCAGAACAAAGTGATTTTATAGCTTCGGTTAAATCTATAGATTCTGATTTGCCAACAATAATGATTGGTAAGGCAAATGATGAGATGAGAACAACTTATGCTTATGCAGACAGCAACTCAACTGAACAAGTAGAACTGGTGCTATCGCAAGATGGAGATAAGTATTATTATAAATACAAGACCTCAAAAGGGTCATTTCCAGCTAATTATGATGGTTTAGGAGAGGAGTTTGCACCAGCATCTAAAGATATAGTTTTAGATATTTTAAGTAGAACTAGGGTGGATGAAAATGATAATTCGGCTATAAAGCTTAATATAGTTAATAATACAGATAAGGTATTAGATGTAAATATAACTGGAGATGATTATAATAATCCACGTGTTACAGTTCAAGGAGATTTGAATAATATAAGTGTTAATAACAAGTAGGTGAGGATTATGAAGGATAATTCGAAAAAAAAAGTGGGCTTTACACTTATAGAAGTAGTAATATCCCTAGCAATATTATCAATAATTTCAATTGGTGTATATGATGGACTAATGATTATTATGAAACAGACTAAGGCTGGACAAGCAAAGCAGGCAGCAGCTTTAGAGGGAAAAAAGCTAATTGAAACAATGAAAGCTAATAGTTTTTCAATTCCTAATGAATCAAGTAATGGTGAATTAATTATAGGAAATGATATTAAACTGCAAAAAAAAGACGATGCTGATAATACTTTTATAAGATATTTAGATGAAAGTTATAGTAATAAATCTGCAAACAAGTACTCAGAAACAGTAACAATAACACCTGCACAAGCATGGGAGACACAGCAAACGTCTGAAGATGTTGAATTGGATACTAATGGGACATTGAATTCAGAGAGTAATAAACTTTATATAAGTAAGATAAACTCACAAGTTGATTCGCAAGATTATGTAGGATATTGGAATTATGACAAGGATAATAAATTTGTACCAACTACCACTAATTCAAAACCAATACCAAGCGATAGTAAATCTTTAATAGAAATGTCTGTTTATTTTACAACAGATAATTTGGGTAACCAAAACATCGCAATTAAAGATTATACTGGACAGGATATATTTCCTACACCAATAATTAACACTGGCAAAGATTTAGTTATAAATTTTAGCAATTATATAAATGATGATGGCTCTATACCAACTAATGAAGAGATACAACTAGACATCTATAATAAAACTACATCAGATGTTCCTAAAATTTATATTGAAAAGCCAGAAAGCTTGAATGTTGATGTGGAAGCACGTAAAGGTCAGATAAATATATATGATAATCGATCTGGAAATCCTGAAGAGGATAGTGTTGGAACTTTATATGATATTGAACTTCAAATAAATGATATCAATAATAATAATAATTTATTTACAGGATACTATAAGAAAAATATAAATTAAGCACTGTGGCTGGAGCCTAACATAATAGACAGGGGGTGAGGTTGTGAAAAGAAAAAAGCGGGGAGCTGCTTTAATTGTAGTAATAGTTGTTTTTATGTTTGTGTTTACTGTGTCAATGGCTATGTTATCGATGGTGGCAAGTAATTATAAGGCTAGAGTTACAGAAAGCAAGAGGATTGAAAATTTATATGCTTCAGATTCAGGCTTGGATGTTGCATATAATGTAATAGGAAAAACATTTGATGCTGCAACTAAATATGCAAATTTAAAAGTACAAAAACTAGAAGCTTTAAATTACAATAGTTTTGATGATGGGACAAGCATATATGGTCAGGACTACATAGATATACAAAATGATATTAAGTATTTTGAAGATGATATTAAAGATTTAGAAAACATCAGTAATGATTTAGATAATTGGAATAAAAATAATCCAGATAAACAAAAGACACAAAGTGATATAGAAAATAATATAGCAAAAGATGAAGCTTTAATAAAAGAAGATAAAAATCTGCAGGAAGTTCTTTGTAATGAAGAATTTAAAAGAGCGTTTAAGAATTTTATAAAAGAAGATTCATCTCAGTTAGGAAATCATGAAAATGCACCAGCATCAGATCAACTTAAAACTTCAATAGACAATCACGAATATGTCAGTGAAGTTAGTTTGGATAATGCAGGAAAGATCAATATTGATGACGAACGTATACAGTTCGGATTTGCAAATAAAAATGATGCCCCACCAACTCTTACTGCAGAAGTTAGTAATGTTTCTGAAAGCGAAAATCAAACAGAAGGAATAAGCTTACAAAACGGTAATCAACTATCCTTCACAGTTTATGGACAGCAATATTATGATATAACTGTGACATCAGATTTTTCTACAGGAGAAGTTAATGGAAATTCAAATGCTCCAAGACAACTTCAAGCAACATATAGAATGTTAGTTCCTAATTACAAAGACATATATTTTCAAAATTCTAATGGAAACTTAAATCAATACCTGGCAACTCAAGATAGAGCATTAACGATTTTTGGAAATATGAATGTAAATAATGTAAGTGGATTAAATGTTAATGGGGATATATTTGTTCAAGGTAGTGATGATAATAGTTCAAGTGATAGAGTATATGGAAAGTATTTTGGAGGAATATCATTAAATAATAGTGGTGGTGTTACTTTTGAAAAGAATGTTATTACTAGAGGAACTTTTAATATTCAAAATACTACAACTCCTGCAAGTGTTACAACAGATATTGGTGGAAATTTATATGCTAGAAATGTATATGTAGGAAAAATACAAGGTAATAATAGTGACTTGGCTAGTGGGAAGACTGAATTAACTATAAGTAATCAAGTAATCATAAACAATGATTTAGCGTTAAATGCTGACAACGCAAAGATAAATATAGGTGATTTATATGGAATTAATGATGAGAATGTTAACTCTAAAGCAGAATCATCTAGTAGTGTCATAGTTAATGGGAATAATAATTCCAGCATCAATATTACTGGCTCAGCATATCTTATGGGAACAGCGCATATAGCTACAGCAGGAGACTATCAGACGGCAGAGTCAGGTGCGATTAAAGGAAATTATATAGCTTATACTATTCCTTTAACAGATACGGAAAAGTTTAAATATGATGATCCACTACAATTGTTAGATGGAGATCAAGCGGCAAAAGAACAGCATTTTATAGGTTATTGGAATGGAAAAAATCCTGATACTGGAGGGATTGTTTGGCCTCATAATATAGATGGGAGTATTAATCAGGATAAAATATGGTCTAGTGGTGTTATAGTTTATCAAGATAATAAAAAAATAGACAGTGCTCCACAGGTAATTCCATCACATTATGATGCTGATTTGGAGAATGTTGGACACGCAATATATAACGAGAGAGTAGCATTTGCAACTTATGCATATAAATTTGGGCAAAATACGGATATAAATGATTATAGTAATACAGTAAAAACTCCTAGTATTTCATTAATTGATACAAGTAAGATTCCTACGGATTATGAATTAAAGAATCAGCAAAACAAAGGCGAATATGCAATATTTAATGGAGATAATACTAAGGAAATAAGAATCACTAAATCTGCGGATGGTGAAGACAGAATAAATAGCTCTGATCCTAATATTATAAATATACAGGTTGGCAATAATGGAAAATTAAAGGCTGTAATAGCAACAGCAGGAAATGTTTCTATTGAATCTGATGATATTACTATTAATGGATGCATTATTACTGCAGAAAGTTATTTAAATAATAAGATTATAGGAGGAGATTTAAATATTGATGCAAATAATGTAAAAATAAATTATGATCCAGAGGTCATAGAGATGGTAGAAGCACAGAATACTGATACGTTTAATGCTGTATTTGGAGGAAGTATAGTAGCGGATACAGATAATAATTCTAATAATACATCAGATACTGGAGATGGGACAGTTAACTATAACTTAAAAAACTTTTTAGAGGATAAATTATGGAAGATTAATAAATAAGGAGGATAGATTTAGCGATGAAAAAGAAAAAGCCTGGTTTTACACTTATAGAAATTATAATTGTACTAGCATTAATAGTAACAGTACTAGAAATTGCAAGTTCTATGTTTATTACAGGAAATAAGGTTTTTTCTGATTCAGATATTAAATCAACTCTTCAAATAGAAGGACAGGCTATTCAGGAAAAAATAAGTGATATTGGAATGCAGGCCACTACGGTACAAGCTGTGACGTTAGATAATAGTGTTACGGATGCTAATGAAATTAATGATATAATAATTAATTCATATGATAGGGATGGAACATTAAGACCTTTTACAATTGTTAAAGAGGATTCAGGTAAATATTATAAAAACGGAGATAAAATAGATAAAATATATAATCTTAAAATAGATGATAAATTAATTTCAAGTAATGTAGAGAGTGTGACATTAGATAGTGATGCAATTAGTGCTGCTAATGCAAATACACTAAAAAATATAAATTCGATTGAATTTACCATTTCATTAGAGAAAGAGAAAGGTTACAGTAATATACAACAGACAATTGATTTTAGAGTTGCTTTTAGAAATAAATAAGGAGGGAAAATGCAGTGAAAAAAATAATAAATTTTAATAAAAAGTTTGTAAGTTTCTTTTTAGCTTCAATAATGATTTATTCCATGGCATTTAAAGGTGCTACAGCATCAGCAAGCTCTTTATCAATGACACTGGCAACATATAATTCTTCTTGGGCAAAAGAAGCAACAATATCTGTTTATGTTTCTGGATCAACTTCAATAAAAGTTACTAATCCTAACGGAACAGTTTCTAAAGGAGATTGGTATGTTGGCTCCAATTATACAGTAAGTGCAAATGGAACATATAAATTTACTGCTACCGATTCAAGTGGGGCAAATACATCTAAAAGCATAACTATAAGTAATATAGATACAACACCACCAAACTTGATTTTAGCACAAAGTAAAGCAAATGGATCAACGACAATAACCGCAACAGCAAGTGATAATGGCTCTGGTGTAGCAACTATTACCAAGCCAGATGGGTCAGTAGTATGGGGTGCAAAAGCAAGTTACTCAATAAATGGTAATTCTAATGGAGTATATACATTTTCATCAGCTGATAAATTAGGGAATACAACTACTCAAAGTATAACAGTAAATAATACATCCAGTACGACAGATGTAAATAATGGAGATTGGAGTGCTGAAAGTGTTACAATGCAAAACACAAATGAAGCTCAATTGATGGTTAGAGTTGGTGATATAGATAACTTTGGGTTTGGATGGTCATCGGTTGATCCATTCTCAGGTGTAGAAACAGCAGTCCATTCTTTTCCTTTCACTCCGGGAAATAGTGATCCTCAAGGTACAGACAGAATAATGACAGTAACAGGATATAATACTAAATATACCACAGTAGGAACAAATACTGATGGATATACGAGATCAAATACTTCATATGCTAAAATAGTTAATCCTATAGTTATGAATTATAATTCATATTTGTCAGGAGTAAGTGTACAAAATGCTACAATTCAGATGTTTTTAGACGATTTTCAACCTGGAAAGGCGCACGGGGTTACACAAGGAACAGTTCAGTATACAGCTACAATGAATGGAGTAGAGATTCCTGAATTATCAAATTTGATAAATAATTTAGATGAATCAGGTCCAATAGGAAAATTAGTAACTTTTCAAATTCCACAGCGATATTTGGATTTGATTAGAACAGGAAGTATCTCCATAAAGTTTGATGATACTAATGATTGTACTGGTGATGGCTATGCCATAGATTTTGTTAAATTGTTAATTAATAAGACAGATGCTACGAATAATACTGCTACTGTAACGGGTAATGTTAAGGATAAAAGTAATAATAACAATATACAAGGTGCTACAGTATCAGCAGGAGGTGTTGTAACAACAACTACTGATGCAAATGGAAACTATACCCTTAATAATGTACCAGCAGGCCAAGCTATTGTTACAGCATCAAAAAGTGGATATGATACAGCAACGGTAACTATACCAACAGTAATTGCGGGAGGTGGATATACAGCTAATTTTACATTGACGCAATCGCCTCCTCCAACTACACCAATTATAAGTGCAACTCCAACTACGCTTACAAATGATAAGGTTACAGCAACTATAAATTATTCAGCTGATTCTTCAATACAGCAGTATAGAGTTGATATAGGAGGAGTGACAGGTGAATGGAAAATTTATAATGGTTCATTTGATGTTACGCAAAACTGTGTCATTGAAGCACAGGGAATAAATCAGTATGGTAATGAGTCACAAATAGCAAGTTATACAGTTAATAATATAGATACAACACCACCAACTTTAACATTAAGTGAAAGTCCTACAATCTCAACCAATGGAACAGCTACAATAACAGCAGCGGCAACTGATAATGTAGCAGTAGCTAATATAGCAAAACCAGATAGTACAGTAGTTACAGGAAATTCAACAACATATACAGTAAGTGCTAATGGAACCTATTCGTTTACAGCAACTGATACAGCAGGAAATATTACTACACAAAGTATAAATATAAACAATATTGTAACTACGGGTACAAATGATACGTCGCTTCCTAATATACAAGCATCGTTGGAATCAGTTACTCCAAATCCGGCAAAATCATCAAATGATATAAATATAAAATATGCTATTAATACAGTCCCATTTTCTTTATCAGATGAAAATATCGATGAGGCTGAAGTTTTAGTAGACATGTCTCAAGCAATGAATAGCAATCAAAGATTTTCAGAAGTTCAAAATGGCTTTGTAAATCAGATTATAAATGACAGTAATTTATCTAATATAAAGTTAGGATTAGTAGGCTATAATGATTCTGTGTATGTAGGAATGAGAAGTGATTATAGCGATCCTAAGAGTTGTGTTATGCAACAGACTAACGAAAATTTAAGTGATATAAATAAAAGTAACTTTTTGCCTTTGTATAACTTAAACGATGCTAATACAAAGGATGGATATAGGCAGTTTTATCAAAATGGATATATTTATAATAAAATTTCAACTAATGACCAGAGACAATTTGGAAGTGCATTAAAAGCAGCAGATAATGTATTGACGAATTATGGAACTAACGGTGCTAGAAAAGCAATTATTATAATAAGCTCAGGAAATTTAACATATTCTGATGATCAAATAGAAAGTATAATAGGCAAAGGATATAAAATAATTGTTTTAGATATAAGTAATTCAAGTAATACAAATATAAAAGACACCTATACAAGATTATGTGGAAATCAATTTGGTATTAATGGTAACTATTATACAGGAACATTTAATGATGGAGCTAATTATAACTCTGTAGATGCCGATATGAAAAATGTTGATGCAAGCTTAAAGGGAGTAACAGGAGTTACTACATTAAGTATCAATGATGCTAAATTAAATATTGATTTAGGAGAAAATTTTAAAGCAGTAGCTGGCGGAGGATTAGAAGGAACTGGGAAGGTATGTACAGTAACTATTCCTCAAATAAATTTCACATATAATAGTACAACAGGTTTATGGGAACAATCTGGATCTGTTGAAGTGAATTTTAAAGTTAAGTCGGAAAGTGGAAAATATGGACAATTAGGCTTTGGTTCATATACCAATGTAGATAATACAACAAGAACTAATAACAGCACCATATCTTATACGAATTTTTATGATATACCTATAAGTAAAGTAATAGACACACCAACTGTAAATATAACTGAGGATGTAAAAGTAGTTCCACCGCCACCAGTTATAACCTTACCAACAGATGGAACAAGTACAAGTAACAATAAGCCAACAATAAGTGGAACTGGT
>NZ_LZZL01000113.1:0-14812 GCF_002006495.1 Clostridium sp. BL-8 | reverse complement strand
TGGAAGAACTGTAGGTTCTGGAGTTGTTACTAGCATAGTAGAATAATAAAATTAAGGTATAGGACTAAGTTTTATAACTTAGTCCTATTTAAAGGATAATTGACAACTTAAATATTCTATGATATTGTATAAAAGTGACATTTTAAGCTACGCAAATTAGTAAAGAATAAGAAATTAAATTTCTTGTTTTATATATATGAAAAAACTGGAGGTGCACAATCATGAGAACAAAAGTAACTTTAGCATGCACAGAGTGTAAACAAAGAAATTATGATTCAATGAAAAACAAAAAAAATGATCCAGATAGATTAGAAATGAAAAAGTATTGTAAATTCTGTAAAAAGCACACTCTTCATAGAGAAACTAAATAATCAGCTGCTGTAATGACATATAGTTATTAAAAATAAGGATGTGAAGATATGTCAGTAAAAGATAATGTGAAAACTGAAAAAGCTGTTAAAGGTAATGGCTTAGTTAGTTTTTTTAAAGATGTTAAGGCAGAGATAAAAAAAATAACTTGGCCTTCAAAAGATGAGACGAAAAAAGCTTTTGTTGCAGTTATGGTATTCACACTAATGTATACTATATTAGTTGGTGGAATGGATTCTATTTTCGAGAAACTCCTCCAAGCGATTTTAAAATTGAAGTAAAAGGGAGGTTTGGTGATTTATTAATATCACCTGATAAGTATGAGCGATAGAGCAAGATGGTATGTAGTACATACGTATTCTGGATATGAAAATAAAGTTAAAGCGAACTTAGAAAAAGCAATAGAAAATAGAAATCTTCAATCGTTAATCCATGATATACAAGTACCAATGGAAGAAGTAATTGAAGAGAAAGATGGAAAACAAAAGGTCTCATTAAAGAAAAAATTTCCTGGATATGTGCTTGTAAAAATGCTAATGGGTGATGAAGCATGGTACGTCGTTAGAAATACAAGAGGTGTAACAGGTTTTGTTGGCCCGGGATCTAAGCCAGTTCCCCTTTCAGATGAAGAAGTTGAATCAATGGGTGTGTTAGAAACACCGGTTGATATTGATTTAGAGATAGGGGAAAGTATTAGAATTATCTCAGGTCCATTAAGAGATTCAGTAGCTATGATACAAGAGATAATTTTAGAGAAACGTAAAGTGAAAGCTTTAGTGGATATGTTTGGCAGAGAAACTCTTGCCGAATTAGACTTTAATCAAGTTGAAAAATTAGTTTAATTATAAGTAAACTAATTTTAATTAAGTGGGAGAACTAAAAAGTTCGTATATACCACAGTAATAGGAGGAATAACAAAAATGGCTAAGAAAGTAACTGGAATGATTAAACTTCAACTTCAAGCAGGTAAGGCAACACCAGCTCCACCTGTAGGTCCAGCTTTAGGTCAACATGGTGTAAACATAATGGGATTCTGTAAGGAGTTCAACGCAAAAACTGCAAATCAAGCTGGTTTAATAATACCAGTAGTTATTACAGTTTATCAAGATAGGTCTTTTAGCTTCATACTAAAGACTCCTCCAGCTGCAGTTCTAATTAAAAAGGAATTAGGATTAGAAAGCGGTTCTGGAGTGCCTAATAAGACAAAAGTTGGTAAGTTAACTCAAGATCAACTTAGAAAGATCGCCGAAACTAAAATGCCAGACTTAAATGCTGCAAATGTTGAATCAGCAATGAGAATGATTGCAGGAACAGCTAGAAGTATGGGAGTAACTATTGAAGAGTAATTCGTAAAAAATAAGTGGGAGGTCAAAACCGTTAACACCACAGAGGAGGCAAATTATGGGAAAAAAATACATTGAAAGTGCAAAGCTTATAGATAAGAGTGCATTATATAATCCAGTAGAAGCATTAGAACTTACATTAAAGACTGCAAAGGCAAACTTTGATGAAACTGTTGAATTACATGTAAGACTTGGTGTAGATCCAAGACATGCAGATCAACAAGTAAGAGGAGCAGTTGTATTACCAAACGGAACAGGTAAAACAGTTAGAGTGCTTGTATTTGCTAAAGGAGATAAAGCTACAGAAGCACAACAAGCAGGAGCAGATTTTGTTGGAGCAGAAGAATTAGTTCAAAAGATCCAAACAGAAAATTGGTTTGAATATGATGTAGTTGTTGCAACACCAGATATGATGGGAGTTGTAGGTAGAATTGGTAGAGTATTAGGACCTAAGGGATTAATGCCAAATCCAAAATCAGGAACAGTAACATTTGATGTTGCTAAAGCAATTGAAGAAATTAAAGCTGGTAAAGTTGAATATAGAGTAGATAAAACAGCTATAGTTCACTGCCCAATTGGTAAGAAATCATTTGGAACTGAAAAGTTAAAGGAGAACTTCGTTGCGTTAATGGATGCTTTAATTAAAGCAAAGCCAGCAGCAGCTAAGGGCCAATATTTAAAATCAGTATCAGTTTCAAGCACAATGGGACCTGGTGCAAAGGTTAATCCTACAAAAGTTTTAGATTAATATTGACTTAAGTAAGATTAAGTAGTATAATACTTAATGTTGTGAAAAGAGAATATTATTTCCGTAGACAGTGGGTGCGAAAGCATAAAGATATACTACCCACCTAGGTGAGTTATAATAGATGTTATTATAGACCTTTCCATGTCTGCGGAAGGTCTTTTTTAATAGAAAGAAGCAGTTTTAAACTGTGAGGAGGTGGACTACAGTAATGAATAAAAACAGAGAACTTAAAGAAGCAAAAGTTGCTGAAATTAAGGAAAAGCTAGAAAAGTCAAAAACTATTGTTCTTAGTAAGTATCAAGGTTTAACTGTAGAAGAAGATACTACACTTAGAAAAAATCTAAGAGAAGCTGGAGTTGAGTATAAGGTATATAAAAATACTTTAGTTACTTTAGCAGCTAAAGAATTAGGTTTAGATGGTTTAGTAGAATATTTAGAAGGACCTGTGTCTATTGCATTTGGTTATGAAGATGTAACAGTACCAGCAAGAGTTTTAAATGATTTTGCTAAGGATCATAAAAAATTAGAATTAAAAGCAGGTGTTGTAGAAGGAGAAATCTACGATGTAGATAAGATTAAACAACTTGCTACAATACCATCAAAAGAAGTTCTTATTGCAAAACTTCTTGGAAGTATCAAGTCTCCAATATCAAGCTTTGCACGTGTATTAAGTGCTATTGCTGATAGTAAGGAAACTGGATCTGCAGAATAATTAAGAAAAAATGAAAAATTAAGAAAAAATTTCGGAGGTGCTATAAAAATGACAAGAGAAGATATAATTCAAGCAATAAAAGAAATGAGTGTTTTAGATTTAAATGAATTAGTAAAGGCTTGTGAAGAAGAATTTGGAGTAAGTGCTGCTGCTGCTGTTGTAGCTGGAGGAGCTGTAGCTGGAGGAGCTGCTGCTGAAGAAAAGACTGAATTCGACGTAGTATTAGCAAGTGCTGGAGATAACAAGATTAAAGTTATCAAAGTAGTTAGAGAAATAACAGGATTAGGATTAAAAGAAGCTAAGGAAATAGTTGATGGAGCTCCTAAGACATTAAAAGAAGCTGTTTCTAAAGAAGAAGCTGAAGATATGAAAGCTAAATTAGCTGAAGTTGGAGCAACTGCAGAAGTTAAATAATTTGTTTTTATTGAAAGGTGCTTGTAAAAAGCACCTTTTTTAAACTACATTTATGAAGCTATATAAAATATTTGTTGATAGATAAGTATTTTATATAGCTTTATAAATGAAAAGAATTCTGTAATAATATTTATTGACAATAAAAATGCCATATGATATTATAATATAATGTATTATTGACTATAGAGTATTATATATTTATAGTTGAAAAAAGAGTATAGTCTGGTGAATAATGGTTATACTATAAAAAGACGCTGTCCGAAAGCAAAAGTCCTTAGGGAAAGTATGCTTTTGGCTATTTTAGTTTATTTTATACTAAGGGGTGAAAATTCATGGTACATCCTGTCCAAGTTGGAAAAAGAACAAGAATGAGTTTTGGTAAGGTTAATGATGTTACCGAAATGCCGAATTTAATTGAGGTACAATTAGATTCATATGAATGGTTTTTAAGAGAAGGGTTGCATGAAGTATTTGATGATATTAATCCTATCACAAACTTCACAGGAAATTTAGTACTAGAGTTCGTAGATTATAAGCTTGATATGGAAAATATCAAGTATTCTGTCGAAGAATGTAAGGAAAGAGATGCAACTTATGCGGCACCATTGAAAGTTTCAATTAGATTACAAAATAATGAAACTGGTGAAATTAAAGAACAAGAAGTGTTTATGGGAGATTTCCCATTGATGACAGAGCAAGGTACCTTTGTAATTAATGGTGCTGAAAGAGTTATAGTAAGTCAATTAGTAAGATCTCCAGGAGTATATTATAATTACTCTATAGACAAGAGTGGTAAAAAGTTATATTCATCAACTGTAATTCCTAATAGAGGTGCATGGTTAGAATATGAAACAGATTCTAATGATGTAATTTATGTAAGGATTGATAAAACTAGAAAGTTATCAATTACTATTTTAGCAAGAGCCATGGGATTGGGCAGTGATCAAGAACTGTTGGATTTCTTTGGTGAAGAAGAAAGATTTAGAGCTTCAATAGAAAAGGATAATACTAAGACTAAAGAAGAAGCATTACTTGAAATATATAAGAGATTAAGACCAGGGGAACCACCAACGGTCGATAGTGCTATATCTTTAATCGATACATTATTCTTTGATGCAAAAAGATACGATTTATCTAGAGTTGGTAGATATAAATTTAATAAAAAGCTTGCGTTAAATTTACGAATCGCTAATCAAATAGCTGCATCTGACATAGTTAATCCACAAACTGGTGAAATTATGGTGGAAAAAGGACAAAAAATAAGCAGATTGATGGCTGAAGATATTCAAAATGCAGGTATTAAATCAGCTGATGTATTAGTTGAAGACAAAGTTGTAAGAGTTATTAGTAACAATTTTGTAGACTTAAAGAAGCAAGTTTCTTTTGATGTTTCAGATTTGAAAGTAAAGGAATTAGTTCATTATCCTACATTAAGAGAAATATTAGATAATTTTTCAGATGAAGAAACTATTAAAGAAGAGATAAAGAAAAATATCAGTAGACTTATTCCAAAACATATTATCAAAGATGATATATTTGCTACTATAAGCTATGAATTAGGTTTAGCTTATGGAATAGGTTATGTTGATGATATAGATCACTTAGGAAATAGAAGATTAAGATCTGTAGGAGAATTACTACAAAATCAATTTAGAATTGGTTTATCTAGAATGGAAAGAGTAGTTAAGGAAAGAATGACTATTCAGGACCAAGAAGCAATAACTCCTCAAATGTTAATTAACATAAGACCAGTAGCAGCGGCTATTAAAGAATTCTTTGGTAGTTCGCAATTATCGCAATTCATGGATCAAACTAATCCTTTGTCAGAATTAACACATAAAAGAAGATTATCTGCCTTAGGACCAGGAGGTCTTTCTAGAGAAAGAGCTGGTTTCGAAGTTAGAGACGTTCACCATTCTCATTATGGTAGAATGTGTCCAATTGAAACACCTGAAGGTCCAAACATAGGACTTATTAATTCATTAGCAACCTTTGCAAAAGTTAATGAGTATGGGTTTATTGAAACACCATATAGAATTGTAGATAAAGAAAATGCAAGAGCTACAGAGGAAATAAGATATTTCACTGCAGATGAAGAAGATCAATGTCTGATTGCTCAAGCCAAGCAGCCGATGGATGAAAATGGCTATTTTATAGAAAAAAGAGTTACAGTAAGGCACTTGGAAGATGTTTTGGTTGTTCCAGCTAATGAAGTTGATTTAATAGACGTATCTGCAAGACAAATGGTATCAGTAGCAACAGCTATGATTCCATTCCTTGAAAATGATGATGCTACAAGAGCACTTATGGGATCAAACATGCAACGTCAAGCTGTTCCATTATTGAATCCACAAGCACCGATTGTTGGAACAGGGATAGAATACAAGGCAGCTGTAGACTCTGGAGTATTGCCAAAGGCTAAAAATGCAGGTGTTGTTACGTATGTATCAGGAGCTGAAATCAGAATCAAGAGAGATTCTGATGGTGGAACTGATATTTACAAACTATTAAAGTTTAAGAGAAGTAACTCAGGAACTTGTATAAATCAAAGACCTATAGTGGATACAGGTGAGATAGTATATAAGAATCAAGTAATTGCAGATGGACCATCGACAGACTTAGGGGAAATTGCTCTAGGTAAAAACATAAGAATGGGATTCATAACTTGGGAAGGTTACAATTACGAAGATGCGATGCTAATTTCTGAAGAGTTAGTTAGAGAAGATATCTTTACATCCATGCATATAGAAGAGTATGAATGTGAAGCTAGAGATACAAAACTTGGACCTGAAGAAATTACAAGAGATATACCAAATGTAAGTGATGATGCCCTTAAAGATGTAGATGACAGAGGTATCATACGAATAGGTGCAGAAGTAAGATCGGGAGATATACTTGTTGGTAAAGTAACACCAAAGGGAGAGACTGAACTTACAGCAGAAGAAAGATTATTAAGAGCAATCTTTGGAGAAAAAGCTAGAGAAGTTAGAGATACTTCTTTAAGAGTTCCTCACGGAGAAGCTGGAATAATAGTTGATATAAAAGTATTTACAAGGGAAAATGGGGATGAGTTAAATCCTGGAGTAAATGAACTTGTAAGATGTTATATTGCGCAAAAAAGAAAGATTTCAGTTGGAGATAAAATGGCAGGACGTCATGGTAATAAGGGTGTTATATCTAGAATATTACCAGAAGAAGATATGCCGTTCTTACCAGATGGTAGACCACTTCAAATATGCTTAAATCCACTTGGAGTACCTTCGCGTATGAATATAGGTCAGGTACTTGAAGTACATTTAGGATGGGCAGCTAGCCACCTAGGCTGGCATATTGCTACACCAGTTTTTGATGGAGCAACTCAAGATGAGATTACAGAATGTTTAGTAAAGGCTGGATTTAATGCAAATGCTAAAACTATATTATATGATGGTAGAACAGGAGAGCCATTTGATAATCCTGTAACTGTTGGTATAATGTATATCTTAAAATTGCACCATTTGGTAGATGATAAGATACATGCTAGATCTACAGGACCTTATTCATTAGTTACTCAACAACCTTTAGGAGGTAAAGCTCAATTTGGTGGTCAAAGATTTGGTGAAATGGAAGTTTGGGCGTTAGAAGCATATGGAGCAGCACATACACTACAAGAAATCTTAACTGTTAAATCAGATGATGTTGTAGGTAGAGTTAAAACATATGAAGCTATAGTTAAAGGTGAAAATATACCTGAGCCAGGAGTTCCAGAATCATTTAAGGTTCTTATTAAAGAACTTCAAGCTTTATGTCTAGACATTAAAGTATTAGATGACTCGCATGAAGAAGTAACTTTAAAAGAATTTGTAGATGAAGATATGGCTAATTTAGAAGTTAATATAGAAGGTGCTGAAGAAATGATGGTGCCTGAACCAGAAATATTAGATGACGATAGTTATGACCAAAATAGAGATGAAGATATGGATGAAATTGATTATGACGAAAGCGTTGATATAGCTGATCTTGAAACTGAATTAGAACTAGATGATTTTAATGATGAACACTAATTTTGAAGGGAGGATTTACCCTTGTTTGAATTAAATAATTTTGATGCAATACAAATTGGCTTAGCATCTCCAGAACAAATAAGGCAATGGTCAAGAGGAGAAGTTAAGAAGCCTGAAACAATTAATTACAGAACTTTAAAACCTGAAAGAGATGGTTTATTCTGTGAAAGAATCTTTGGACCAATGAAAGATTGGGAATGTCACTGTGGAAAGTATAAAAGAGTAAGATATAAAGGGATAGTTTGTGACAGATGCGGAGTTGAAGTCACAAAAGCTAAAGTAAGAAGAGAAAGAATGGGGCATATAGAATTAGCTGCCCCTGTATCTCATATTTGGTACTTTAAAGGAATTCCATCAAGAATGGGATTAATCTTAGATATGTCACCAAGAGCTTTAGAAAAAGTCTTATATTTTGCATCTTATATAGTAATAGATCCAAAAGAAACACCACTATTAAAGAAACAACTTCTTAATGAAAAAGAATATAGAGAAGCTGTAGATAAATATGGTGATGAAAGCTTTGTAGCAGGAATGGGAGCAGAAGCTATTCAAGAGCTACTTGCTGAAATTGATCTGGAAGTTGGCTCAAAGGAATTAAAAGAAGAGCTTAAGCAAAGTACAGGACAGAAGAAAGTAAGAATCATAAGAAGATTAGAAGTTGTAGAATCATTTAGAAAATCAGGAAATGATCCACAATGGATGGTGATTAATGTAATACCAGTAATACCACCAGATTTAAGACCAATGGTTCAATTGGATGGTGGTAGATTTGCAACATCTGACTTAAATGATCTATATAGAAGAGTAATAAATAGAAATAATAGATTAAAGAAACTATTGGATTTAGGTGCTCCAGATATCATAGTAAGAAATGAAAAAAGAATGCTTCAAGAAGCAGTAGATGCACTTATTGATAATGGTAGAAGAGGAAGACCTGTAACTGGTCCGGGAAATAGACCTTTAAAATCACTTTCGGATATGTTAAAGGGTAAGCAAGGTAGATTTAGACAAAACTTACTTGGTAAGAGAGTTGACTATTCTGGTAGATCAGTTATTGTAGTTGGACCAGAATTAAAGATGTATCAATGCGGGCTTCCTAAAGAAATGGCTATAGAGTTATTTAAGCCATTTGTAATGAAGAAGCTAGTACAAGATGGAATAGCGCACAATATAAAGAGTGCTAAGAGAATGGTAGAAAGAGTGTTACCACAAGTATGGGATGTATTAGAAGAAGTAATTGCAGATCATCCAGTATTGCTTAACCGTGCACCTACATTACACAGACTTGGTATTCAAGCATTCCAACCAGTATTAGTAGAAGGTAGAGCAATCAAACTTCATCCGTTAGCATGTACAGCTTATAATGCCGATTTTGATGGAGATCAAATGGCTGTTCATCTTCCATTATCGGTGGAAGCGCAAGCGGAAGCTAGATTCTTGATGTTGGCAGCAACAAATATTTTAAAACCATCAGATGGTAAACCAGTTTGTGTACCTACTCAAGATATGGTTCTTGGTTCATATTATTTAACTATGGATAAAGACAATGCTAAGGGTGCTGGAATGACTTTTTCTAGTCAAGAAGAAGCGATAATGGCATATGAAGTTAAGGCTATTAATATACATGCTGCAATTAACGTTAGAATGACTAAGAAAGTGAATGGTGAAATTAAGTCTAAGATAATTAGGACTACTGTTGGAAAGATTATATTTAATGAATCAATTCCACAAAATTTAGGCTTAGTTAATAGAGAAAATGAAGACGAAATGTTTGATTTAGAAGTAGACTTCTTAGTTACAAAGAAATCTCTAGGAAAGATAATAGATCAATGTTATATGAAACATGGTCCAGTAAAGACATCTATAATGCTTGATAATATTAAGGCGTTAGGTTATCATTATTCATCGATTGGAGCTGTGACAGTTGCTTCCTCAGATATAATAGTTCCAGATGCTAAATATGATCTACTTAAAGAAGCAGATGAAACTGTTGAAAAAATTGAGAAAATGTATAAAAGAGGATTCATATCTGATGATGAAAGATATGAAAGAGTTATAGAAAAATGGACTCAAACTACTGAAGATGTAGCTAATGCATTAATGGATAGTCTTGATAAATTCAATCCAATATACATGATGGCTGACTCTGGAGCCAGAGGTTCTAAGTCACAAATTAAGCAATTAGCAGGAATGAGAGGACTTATGGCGAGTCCATCAGGTAAGATAATCGAGTTACCTATCAGAGCGTCATTTAAAGAAGGATTAGATGTTCTAGAATATTTCTCATCTACACATGGTGCTAGAAAAGGTAATGCTGATACAGCTTTAAAAACTGCCGATTCAGGATATTTAACAAGAAGACTTGTTGATGTATCACAAGATGTTATTGTAAGAGAAGAAGATTGTGGTACAGATGAAGGAATAGTTGTAAGTGAAATAAAAGAAGGAAATGAAGTTATCGAAGAATTAAGAGAAAGATTAATTGGTAGATACGCAGCAGAGGATATTGTTGACCCTAATAGTGGGGAAGTGTTACATTCAAAGAATGAATATATGGATCCGTATGCGGCAGATAAGATAGTTTCAGCAGGAATTAAGAAAGTAAAAATCAGATCTGTGTTCACTTGTAGCTGCAAAGTTGGTGTTTGTTCTAGATGTTATGGTATGAACATGGCAACTGCTAAGAAGATTGATATAGGAGAAGCAGTAGGTATTATAGCTGCTCAATCCATCGGAGAACCAGGAACTCAGCTTACTATGAGAACATTCCATACAGGTGGAGTTGCTGGAGCAGATATAACTCAAGGTTTACCTAGAGTTGAAGAATTATTTGAAGCTAGAAAACCAAAAGGTCTTGCAATAGTAAGTGAAATTGCAGGTAGTGTCAGAATGGAAGAAACAAAGAAAAAGAGAACAGTAATAGTTATGAGTCCAGAAGGGGAAGAACGTAGCTATGATATACCATTTGGTTCAAGATTAAAGGTGAGTGATAATGATGTTATTGAAGCCGGAGATGAAATTACAGAAGGATCAGTAAATCCTCATGATATCATGAGCATAAAAGGTATAGATGGAGCAAGAAGATATTTACTTTCAGAAGTTCAAAAAGTTTATAGATTGCAAGGTGTTGATATCAATGATAAACACTTAGAAGTAGTTGTTAGACAAATGACTAGAAAGATAAAGGTTCTTGAATCAGGAGATACGGATCTATTACCAGGAACAATGATAGATATGTTTGATTTTTATGAAGAAAATGCCAGAGTGAGAGAGTTCGGAGGAGAAGAAGCTAAGGGAGAGCAAACTTTACTTGGTATAACTAAAGCAGCATTAGCAACAGATAGTTTCTTATCAGCAGCATCATTCCAAGAGACAACAAGAGTTTTAACAGAAGCTGCGATTAAAGGAAAAGTTGATCCATTAGTTGGATTAAAGGAAAATGTAATAATTGGTAAATTAATTCCTGCTGGTACTGGAATGATGAGATATAGATCATTAAATATAGAGAAAGACAGTGAATTAGTTGAAGAAAGTATTGCAGAAACAGCTGAAGAATAGAATTTAATTATATTGACATGTATAAGGTAAAATGATAAAATACAATTTGTGTGATTTTAAATATAAAATCACACAAATGAATTTCATATGAGCATTTAGTGATTGAATTGATAACTTATAATAAAGATATTAATTTATATTTCGAGTTTAGACATAATTAATAAGAATATATAACATATTATATATGAGTGTTATATAATAAATTAGCTTTTATCTTAATTTAAAGATAGATAAATGAATTTCAGGAGGTGAAAAAATGCCAACTATTAGCCAATTAGTAAGAAAAGGCAGAAAATCAGCAGTAGTTAAATCAACTGCACCAGCACTTAAAGAGTGTCCTCAAAAAAGAGGGGTATGTACAGTAGTTAAAACAACAACTCCTAAGAAGCCTAACTCAGCGTTAAGAAAAATTGCAAGGGTTAGATTAACAAATGGATTTGAAGTAACTGCATATATTGGTGGAGTAGGTCACAACTTACAAGAACATAGTGTTGTTCTTATAAGAGGTGGAAGAGTTAAGGACCTTCCTGGTGTTAGATACCATATTGTAAGAGGTGCATTAGACTGCGCTGGAGTAGCTAACAGATTACAAGGAAGATCAAAGTACGGTGCTAAGAAACCTAAACAAAAATAGGTTTTTTAACGAAGAGTAGTGCTTATCTTCAACAGAAATTATAGATTTTAACTTAAGTTTATATAGATGTAAGAAGTGTAGCACTTTGCGGTAAAGTAATAATACCGAGTACCGATGAACTTAAATTTAAAATGTTAAGGAGGGAAGAAAAGTGCCAAGAAAAGGACATATTGCAAAAAGAGATGTATTACCAGATCCAGTGTACAATTCAAAAGTTGTTACTAAATTTATAAATAGTATAATGGAAGATGGTAAAAAGGGTGTTGCCCAAAAAATATGCTACGATGCATTTGAATTAATAGCTCAAAGAAGCGGAAAAGAAGCTTTAGAAGTTTTTGAGGATGCTATGAACAATGTAATGCCATTACTAGAAGTTAAAGCTAGAAGAATAGGTGGTGCTACTTATCAAGTTCCAATCGAAGTTAGACCAGAAAGAAGACAGACGTTAGGAATAAGATGGATGTTAATAGCAGCAAGAAAAAGAGGCGAAAAGCTAATGAGTGAAAGAGTTGCTGGTGAATTATTAGATGCATCTAATAATACAGGGGCAGCCGTTAAGAAGAGAGAAGATACTCATAAGATGGCAGAAGCTAATAAAGCATTTGCTCATTACAGATACTAATATATATATAAAACTGTTTTGGCTTATGCTAAGGCAGTTTTGTCAAATTAAATTAAATTTACTCATTGAGAGGAGGACAAATAAATGGCTAGAAAATATCCTTTAGAAAAATTCCGTAATTTCGGTATAATGGCTCATATAGATGCTGGTAAGACAACAACAACTGAACGTATATTATTCTATACAGGAGTGAGTCATAAAATAGGGGAAGTTCATGATGGTGAAGCTACAATGGACTGGATGGTTCAAGAACAAGAAAGAGGTATAACAATTACTTCAGCAGCAACTTCATGTTTCTGGAAAGAACATGAACTTAATATCATAGATACTCCTGGTCACGTAGACTTTACGGTTGAGGTTGAAAGATCATTAAGAGTACTTGATGGAGCTGTTACAGTTCTTGATGCAAAGAGTGGGGTTGAACCACAAACTGAAACTGTTTGGAGACAGGCAGATAAGTATGGCGTACCAAGAATGATATATGTAAATAAGATGGATGCAACAGGTGCTGATTTCTTTAGATGTGTGCAAACAGTTAAAGATAGATTAAAAGCAAATGCAGTTCCAATTCAAATTCCAATAGGTAGCGAACAAAACTTTAAAGGAATGGTTGACCTTATAAAGAATGTTGCTTTTATATTCTATGATGATCTTGGAAAAGATATGAGAGAAGAAGCTATACCAGCAGAATATGCTGATCAAGCTGAAGAGTACAGAAGCGCAATGATAGAAGCTATTGCTGAAACAGATGAAGAATTAATGGAAAAATATTTAGAAGGTGAAGAAATTACAATTGAAGAATTAAAAATTGCTTTAAGAAAAGCTACAATTGCTAATGAAATATATCCTTGTATTTGTGGTTCTTCATACAAAAACAAAGGCGTTCAAGAAATGATTGATGGAGTTGTAGATTACTTACCATCACCATTAGATGTTCCTGCTATAAAAGGAACAACATTAGATGGAGAAGAAGATCATAGAAATTCTTCAGACACTGAGCCATTATCAGCTTTAGCATTTAAGATTGCTACTGATCCATTCGTTGGTAAGTTAGCATTCACAAGAATATATTCAGGTGTAATGCAAAGTGGTTCATATGTTCTTAACTCAACAAAGGGTAAGAAAGAAAGAATTGGTAGACTTGTTAAGATGCATTCAAATTCAAGATCAGAAGTTGAATCATTAGAGGCTGGAGAAATTGGTGCAGTAATTGGATTAAAGAATACTACAACAGGTGATACTTTATGTGCAGAAAATAGTCCAATAATTCTTGAAGCAATGGAATTCCCAGAACCAGTTATAAGAGTAGCTATTGAGCCAAAGACAAAAGATGCTCAAGAAAAGATGGGAATGGCATTAGCTAAATTAGCAGAAGAAGATCCTACTTTTAAGACTTGGACTGATACAGAAACAGGTCAAACAATTATTGCAGGTATGGGAGAACTTCATCTAGAAATAATCGTTGATAGACTTCAAAGAGAATTTAAAGTTGAATGTAATGTTGGAGCTCCTCAAGTTGCATATAAAGAAACAATTAGAAGTGCTGTTAAAGCTGAAGCAAAATATGCTAAACAATCAGGTGGTAAAGGACAATACGGTCATGCTGTAATTGAAATGGAACCAACTGAAGGAGAGTATGTATTTGAAAATGCTGTTGTAGGTGGAGCTATTCCTAAAGAATACATACCAGCGATCGATGCAGGTATTCAAGAAGCATCTTTAAATGGTATAATAGCAGGATACAATGTTATTAACTTCAAAGTTAAATTAGTTCACGGTTCATATCATGAAGTCGATTCATCTGAAATGGCATTTAAGATTGCTGGATCTATGGCATTTAAGAATGCTATGGCTAAAGCAAATCCAGTACTTCTTGAACCAATGATGAAGGTTGAAGTAACAGTTCCTGAAGAATACATGGGAGATGTTATCGGAGACATCAACTCAAGAAGAGGTATAATGGAAGGAATGGAAGCTGTTAATGGCGCACAAGTTATTAGAGCATTTGTTCCATTATCAGAAATGTTTGGATATGCTACTACTTTAAGATCTAGAACTCAAGGTAGAGGTGTTTATTCAATGGTATTTGATCATTATGACGAAGTGCCAAAGAATATCCAAGAACAAATAGCTGGTCAAAGAGCTAAATAATCATAAATATATAGTTTTTTCCATATTATTTTAAAATTATATACAATAAATTTTATTTTAATAATTTTTATATAATATGGTAAAAAACTTAGATGATAAATATAGATATTAAAATATCTATAAGTTATAATATTTACGAAAAGATTCTTTAAATTAATGTCTAAAAGGGAGGAAAATTATAATGGCAAAAGCAAAGTATGAAAGAAGTAAGCCACACG
>NZ_LZZL01000112.1:0-14422 GCF_002006495.1 Clostridium sp. BL-8 | reverse complement strand
TTACCGAAATCACATACATTTTTATTCCACAGGACTTATGAAATTTTCACTGGAAAGTTCTAAATGGGAGCTTGAACCTATTTCTGCATGCTCCCGAAGCAAATTCGGGACAAGCAATAAATAGAACAAGCTCCCATTAAGAACTTTCATCAGCTTAATTTCAAATGCCTGTTTCATAAAAACGTATATAATTTCTAGTATAGGTACACATAAAAACTTAACTTAAATAGATAATTATTCTCTATTTAAGTCGAGTCTATAAAATATATGTTTAAGTAATGAAATTACCTTTGAGTGTCTTCTGTATGCTAACTAAATATATTAATGCCAAAAGCTAATTACGACCTATATAATCAAAAAATTTTTGGAGGTATGATATGGAACTATCGGAATTTAGAAGACCAACTAATCATTATGATGAAAGAGCTAAACAAATAGACGAAAAAATCTGTGAATTAATAAATCATCGTAAAGAAATTTCAGATAATAATCCTGGCTACCCGCCTTTTGAATACATATCTGACTGGGCGGAAAAATTTGATTTATATGAAGAATTCTTAAAAAGAATATTTGGCTCAATGTGGAATGAAAAGATATATAAACCTTCAGTTAAGCCCGAAGGCTTTCAGAAAAATATCCCAATATTGAAGCTGATTGAAAGAGATAACAGACTCTTTTCTGTAATTTCTATCCGCCAATATTCTAACTCCAGCGTTATATCATTTAATATAGATTGGGATAATACAAAGGACTCTAGCTCATCGCATACTAATTTTGAAATGTTTATAGATGAGCCATATGATTGCAGACTACTAGATGGAGCCGGAGGCTCTGGGCATACCCACTACAACTTTGTTATATGGCCACCGCTACCTGCTAACCCTTCTGGAATTCAATTGATTTTTAAAGAATATAAGATTCCACTTAGAGATGGACAAATAGGTGATGATATTGTATTTACTTTGTAGTAAGCTTCTATGATCATTCAAAAAGCATCTTGATTATTTGATAAAATAAGCTGAGCGCTTTCTTTATCTTTTATCTTATCCACAATTGAGCATTACTTATCAACAGTTTTTATTACTTTTTTCACAAACTGTTGATAGTTTTAGAGTTATTATAGTATTTATAGTTACCTATATTTTGAAATTATAGGTTCTGTATTGAGAACAATACATCTGTATTGTTTCAATTTTATAAATAAATAATATACGTTTAGTTATTCTCTAACTAAACGTGTATTACTTGATTTATTCCCTTTAATCCATATTGCCAGCTATTAAATGTACCCCGCTTTTAATTATTTTGTCTTTCCACTCTTTATCTATATTATTATCTGTAACTATTACCGATAGACTTTTAATAGGAACTACCTGCGCAAGAGCTTTTACTCCAAATTTTGAAGAATCGCAAACTACTATGGCTTCATCAACACAGCTTACTACTTTCTTTTTTACGCTTACATCATTTAAATCGTAGTCACTTAGGCCAATTTCTTCGTCAATGCCGCCTGCTGAAAGTATTGCCTTATCAAAATGCAGGTTATCTAATATCATCTCTGTAATAGGTCCATTTAAACATCTTTCATTCTTTCTAATCTCTCCTCCTAAAACTATGCATTTTACATCTAACTGCTCAATTACAAAGTTTGCCACATAAAGAGAGGTTGTAAAAATAGTTAAATTCTTTTTATTACTTAAATTCTTTACAACTTCAAGGGGAGTTGTGCCTAAATCAACAAAAATTATATCATCATCATTTATTAGTTTCGCACATTCTATTCCTATCTTCTTTTTTTCTTCGTGGTTAATTAGTGCCCTTTCATTGTAGGAGGGTTCCCAGCTTAACTTCTTATTTAAAATTGCACCACCATATACCTTTTTTAGACAGCCCTGCCGCTCAAGATAATCTAAGTCTCTCCTTATAGTTTCATTTGATACATCAAAGGTTTCCATAAGTTCGGAAGTTTTTATATTTTTTTTCTCCCTTATAATCTCAAGTATTCTCTCTTGTCGTTCTTCAGCAAGCATTTATTTTCCCCCACATCCTCATCACTTTTCACGATTTCATTCTCATATTTAATTTTATATTCTTTCACGACTCTATTTGACTTTTCTAAGTTAATTCTATATATAAATTCTAACAATTATTTAGTGCTGGCATTAATATAAATCCTACCTAATGCAGACCTATTTGCTTTGCAAGTCTGATTACAAAATTTACTTTAACCTCATGTATTTATCCTTTAGAAAACGTAGATTTATTTTTTCTCCTTCAAAATAGACCTCATTTCTACTATTTAAGGCATCAACTAATATCATTGTATCATTTACAAGCACATTTAGTCTAACAACGTTACCTAAGAAATATACATTTGAAATGGTTCCACTAAAAATATTTTCATTTGTGCCTGCTTCTTCTGAAGTAATTTCGATATGTTCAGGCCTTATAAGGATTTCTCCATTACTTTCAGACTCCTTAAAAAATTCAGGCTTTAAAAAATTATAAGTCCCAATAAAATTAGCAACAAATTTACTTTCAGGGTGTTTGTATATTTGCTCTGGAGTTCCTTGTTGAACGATCTCCCCCTTATCCATTACAAATATCCTGTCAGAAATTGATAAGGCTTCCTCCTGATCATGAGTTACAAATAATGTTGTTATTTTAAATTTCTTATGAATTTCTTTTATCAGTTTTCTTAAGCTCACTCTTATCTGCGCATCCAGAGCACTTAAGGGTTCATCAAGCAAAAGCACATCAGGATTTACTACCAAGGCTCTTGCAAGGGCTACTCTCTGCTGCTGTCCTCCAGAAAGCTGATTTGGATAATGATCTTCTCTACCCTGAAGACCAACTAAATCTATAATTTCCTGAACCTTTTTTTCTATTTCTTCCTTTGAAACTTTTTTTAGTTTTAGCCCAAAGGCAATGTTCTCCTGAGTAGTCATATTAGGAAATAGAGAATAAGATTGAAAAACCATTCCCATATTTCTTTTATTAACAGGAGTATTTACAAGATCATTATTGTTTACAAGGATTTCTCCAGTACTTAAACTTTCAAGTCCTGCTATAATCCTAAGCAAAGTACTCTTTCCACAGCCTGATGGTCCAAGCAGTGATATGAATTCTCCTTTTTCTATGCTTATATTTATGTTAGATAAAGCCTTCACTTTTGTAAAGCTTTTATTTAACTCTTTTATCGAAATATAACTCATTACTTTTTAATCCTCCACCTTTTTTCTTTTTTGGCTTGTTAGCATTATTGCAAGATATGAAATAATAAATATTACAATGGTGTAAATTGTTACTATTGCACTAGCAGTATGTCCATCCGTATTTAGTGCATTAAAGAGGTATATTTGAATTGTTTTATATGCAGTCCCAACCAATAAATTAACAAGTACAAATTCTCCAAATAATATGGAAATAGATAGAAGTACCGCAGATATAAGTCCCCTCATTAAATTTGGCAATATAACTTTTGTAAAAGCTTGAAATTCATTGCAGCCAAGTATCATGGCTGCTTCCTTAAGCTTTGGTGCATCAATACCCCTGAAGCTGTTTCTTATAGAGTGATACATAAATGGAAGACATAAAACAAAATATGCTCCAAGCAATATCCATATAGTTCCCGATATGGCTATAGGACCTTCCGAATAAATTTGGATAAGCCCTATGGCAAGCACTACTCCAGGCATAATAAAAGGCAGTAATGTAAGTATCTCAAAAAACTTTTCGAGTTTCTTGAAATATAACGTAGTAAGATAGATGCAGGGAACCATTATAATCACACATACAATACAAGTCACCATACTTATACCAACTGTTTCCAGCATAGACAAGGTGAATTTTGGATCACTGAATATAGCAATATAATATTTAAAAGTATAACTTACAGGCAAAATAGTTGTATCCCATTCATCTGTAAGTGAAAATAAGAAGATTGCAAGCATTGGCACAAATAAATATATTAATAGTAATACTAAAAAAATCTTTTTCCCTGTATTTCCTTTCATTCCCTTACCTCCATAGAACTAACTTGTTTTCTTAGTAAGCCGCGTTTTTATAAAAATAAATATCATTAAAATTCCACCTAAAACTACAGACAGCGCACTAGCTAAAGAGGGATCTGATGATATATTATTTGATACAAGATTTGCTATGACTATGGCAACTAAGTTTTTGTTAGCACCAACTATAGCATAAGCTGTGGCATAAGCTCCTAAAGCATTTGCTAAGAGAATGCAGAAGCTTCCAACTAATGAAGGCAATAATACTGGTATTTGTATCTTTGTTAAAATTGTAAATTTATTTGCTCCAAGAATTGAGGCTGCTTCAAGAGTATCATCATTTATCGCATAAATAGCTGGATACATGAGCATTATTGTTAGCGGAATCTGAAAATATATATATACAAGAATTATTCCAGTCCAAGAATATAAGTTAAAACCAATGTTATATATATCAATGCCTAATTTATTCTTTAAAAGCACAGTAACAAGCCCATTAGTTCCGAGTAACACAATAAATGCAAAGGCAAGAGGTACTCCAGAAAAGTTTGAAGTTAAGTTAATAATATTAATTAACTTTTCAGAAATATCCTTCTTAAGTGTTTTTAGACATGCTGCTGCATATGTTCCCACAAGGAGTCCCACTGCTGCTGAGGAAAAAGCTATTAGAAGTCCGTTAGTTATAGACTGAAGATAAAACTTATTTGTGAATACTTTTATATAGTTGTAAAAACCAACTCCATTCTTTGTATCAAAGCTGCTTATTAAAATATACACTGCTGGAATTATTTCAAAAGCTAGAACTAATATTATCAAAATTATAAAGGGAAGCCATAAAAGGCTTCTCTTTGCTATTTCATTTCTTATTGTGCTAATACGTTTTGCTTCCATAAATCAGGTATCTCCTCGCTTGCTTTATCCCAAGCATCATAATCACTTATACTTTTAGCTGATTTGTAAACATCATCTGGCAATAATTGTTTCTTAACATCATCAGGTAATGTAACTTTTCTAATAGGTCTTGCAAAACCTTTAGCTAAGTCTATTTGTCCTTCATCACTAAATAAGAAATCTTGGAAAGCCTTAGCTGCATTTGGATGAGGAGCATATTGGTTTATTACAGATACATAAGCACTTATAACAGTACCATCTGTTGGAACTACAACTTCATAGTCATCCATTTGATTAATTGTCTTTCTGTAGCTTAAAGCATTAAAATCCCAAAGAATTCCTATAGGAACTTCACCTTTTTGAAAGTTACTTACTTTATTATCTATATCTTTTAAATTACCCATTTCTTTTAACTTTTTAAAATAATCAATACCAGGTTGAATATTTTTTTCATCTCCACCATTTGCAAGAGCTGCTGCAAGTATAGCATTTTGAGATTGTGCAGCTTTTTCTACATCTCCTACAACTACACAGTTTTTATATTCTGTATTTAAAAGATCTTTAAAACTGTGTGGTATGTCTTTTACAAGTTTTTTGTTTACAAGGAATGCTATAGTTCCTGTATAAGCACCTGTCCAATATCCATCTTTATCTTTAGCCCAGTCTGGAACATCATCCCAGTGTTCGTTCTTATAAGGTTGTACTATTCCTTGAGCTTTAGCAACATTTCCAAAGGTCATTCCTACATCTCCTATATCTGCTACAGGATTATCTTTTTCAGCTTTGAATTTTGAAAGCTCTTCTGCACTTGTCATATCAGTATCTTCGTGAGTTATTCCATAGTTTCCTTCCACAGTTTTGAAAATTTCCTCATAGTCTGCCCATTCCTTTGGCATACCATAAGAAATAAGTTTCCCTTCTTTTTGTACAGCTTCCTTTGTAGGTCTTGCAGTAACATTTGCTGCAGCATCTACCTGTGTAGCTTTTTTAGCTCCACAGCCTATAAGTGTAGTAGTAAACATTGATGTAACAATTAATCCTAATGCCAATAGTTTTGTTGATCTTTTTAACATATCATTACTCCCTCTAATTTTATTTTTGAATATCTCTTAATCTTGTTCTTGTATAATTTAAAATTAATAAATTTGCTTTACATTAGTTAAATTCAAGCTTCATAAAATCTGATTTGTTTATTCCAAGGATTTTGCAAACCAATGGTGCCATTATAAGCTGTGAAAATTCTTCTTCCTTAAAATCTATTGTGTCATCAAATACAAATAAAGGTAAATCTCTAAGTATATCGCAGTTGCCTCCATGATTACCTGCTTCGCTCATTCCATGATCTGAAGTTATTATTATTGAATAATTATCTTTTAACCAAATCGGTATGAGATTAGCTAAGATACAATCCATTTCAACAAGCTTCTTTTCGTATTCTTTAGAGCTTGATCCGTAATTATGTCCAACATAATCCAGTCCCATAGGATGAATTAGAAGCAAATCTAAATCATAAGTACGTCTTAAATATTCCCCATCTAAAAACAAATGCGTATCAGGATAACTATCATCAAAATAGTAAATCCCATGTTGAATATTTAAACCTTCATTGTGAAGCTGCCTGTGAAGGATTCTATCGAAAGGACTTATGTTATATAGTTCGCTCACCCAGTGATAAGCTGCTGCTCCTGTCGTTAAATTATTTTTTCTAGCTAGAGAAAAGATATTCTCTAAATTTGAATTGCGTGTAATATCATTGGAGGTTATTCCATGCTCATAAACAGGGGTTCCCGTAAATATAGTTTCATAGCATGGCCTTGAGAGACTTGGAAGTTCACCTTTTATGTTCACATATTTTGCTTTTTTATGTTCAATCATGTGCCATAAATAGCCCATATTATCCTTTGCACCTTTTCTTGTAAGCCCATCTAGTAATACAAATATTAGTTTATTCACTATTAATCACCTCATTTTGTTTACATATAGAATTTTATCCTTAATTTGTTAAAAGAATTTTACAATCAAGTTAATTCCACGTAAATACATCAAATTCAACTTAATTCCACACAAAAAGTTATGTTTATACAATTAATAGATAACTCGCCATATAGTTACACTGAATTACAACTATATTAAACAATAAGCATAATACAAATTATATTTATAAAACTCATGGATTGATTTCCATGAGTCTTAATATTTTATTAATCGAAATCTTAACCAGAAACAATTGCAGATAGTGTGGCATTATTAATATTAATAGCAGTAGGCACAACAGTTGCAGTTATAGTTGCGACCACTGTATATATGCAGCACTCATCATTACAGCAATTACTATCGCAGACAAAGAATGAGAATGTTTCAGTTACACTTGGCAAAGTTTCTGTTATTGTTGCCGAAAATACCCAAGCAGGTCCGATAGGTATTGGGCCAACTTGATTATTGCAAGTTTTATAAACTTGAAAAATTATAGTTCCAGTAAACGCCTCATTAATTATAATATTGCTTGCAAACTCAAGTAAAACCTTTGAATTACTTAGTCCACATTTATTTAAAGCACGAGTAGCTACTGTGAAAGGAGTTGGGGTTCCAACTGGAACTGTAGTAATTACACTTGAATTAGGGCTACTACATTTTAAAATAGCTGGCGGATTTTCCTTTACTTTTTTGCAAGTATCACAATCATTATTCATTTTAATAAACCTCCTCTACTAAAAAAAATTACTAAATATATTGTATTTTAATTATGCAAGCATAAATATCAAACAATTAAGGTTAGTAAAAATTATTAAATAAATTACTCTATAAGTAATTCAAAATATATTTCGTCATTTATAATTTATGAAGAAATTATTTATGTGTTCCATCTAGAATCATTATTATGTCAGCTTAACAGTATCAGTCCATATGAAATTAATATGCTTTTATTTTAAAATAGAAAAGAAGCATCATGATGTTGATACTTCTTAATAAAAATTACTGATCCCTTAGTATAAATAAGAAAACATGCAATATTAAATTATCATTCTAATTTTGGAATTTATTTACACGCAATATAAGACTAATATGCTTCATTAACAGTGCTATTTCACTATATATATGACTAATGGTACAAAATAGTTATTGTGTATTATTCTAGTATAGCATAATATTGTATATCAACCAAATATTATTAATATATCTGTATTATTAAGTCATTATATGTATTTATTTCATATATACCTTATTATCAACTGGAAACATATAGGTTAGCTTTCAGTATATTTGTAATTTAATTAAACTAAAATGCATAAAAACAGTACAAAATAACTATTCTGTACTGTTTTTTATTTTTAAGTTCTCTTTCACAAAATAGTTCAATACTTTTTTTATTTAAATTTAATTTTTTATATAACAATCAATAAACTATATTTTTTTATCTATAATTTTATTACTAATCATACTAATGATTTTAATGAATTAATATCTACATAAATTTTATAAACAAAACCAAATATGTAGTAAATAACAATTTTATAGAGGAGGTTAAAATTATAAAAATGAGAAAAGCAAAAAGTTGTTTAAATTTTTTTGAAAAATTTCTTGATGAACATGAAATTGATGCCAATAGTTTGGCTTTAAAAATAACATTTAGCTACACTTTAATATTAACATTATGGATATTATTCTATAATAATATAATGACATCATCCTTTTATAATACTTCACTGACTTTAACTATAAGTATTGTTAAGAGCTTAATCTTTGTGCTTATAAGTTCTGCAATAAATTTCAAACTACTTAAAATTATTTTTAATAGGTTAATAGCCTCAAAAAATGAAATCCAGCTATCAAATGTATTGTTATCAGCAGTTTTAGAAAGATCAGAAGAAATTATGTTTTTTTCCTTAGATACAAACTATCGTTATACAGCCTTTAATAATATATACAAAGAAACTATTTCTAATCTATATCATAAAACTATAGAGAAAAACATGAACATATTAGATGTTATTGAATATGATGAAAATCAGCAAAATTTAAAAGAGAATTTCAATAGAATTCTTAATGGTGAAAACTTCACTACTGTGGAGGAATATACTACTAATAAATGTTCAAGTTTATATTGGCAAGTCTATTACTCTCCACTAATCTCGAATAACGGAAAAACAATCGGATTAACCTCATTTGCTCTCAATATTACAACATTAAAAAAAGCCGAAAATCAAAACATCTTTTTAAGTTATCACGATGAATTAACTGGACTTTATAATAGAAGATTTTTTGAAGAAAAATTAAAAGAAATAGACACTGAAAATAATTATCCAATTTCTATCATCATATCTGATGTAAATGGTCTAAAATTTACCAATGATATATTTGGACATACAGCCGGAGATAAACTTATAAAAACTTTTGCAGAAATCCTACAAAAGTTTTGCAGACAAGATGACATTGTTGCCAGAATTGGTGGAGATGAATTTTATATATTACTTCCTAAAACTGATTCTATGCAAGCAAAACAAATTATTGATAGGATAAAAAATTCCATATTAGATCTTCACGTTGAGAAAAGTATTTTATCAGTTTCCTTTGGCTTTTCTACTAAATATACTTCCAATGAATCTCTCGAAAAAACATCCAATAAAGCTGATGATACTATGTATAGCCAAAAACTTCTTGATAGAGATATTTTTGAATCTAAACTTATAAAGCACTTAGACTCAATTCTATATGATAAAAATTTAGTAAAGCATTTTCATGGACAAGAGGTAAGCCTGCTCTGCAAAAAAATAGGTATGGCATTAGGCTTAACTCAAGATGAAATACAAAAACTCGAATTAGCCGGTTTATTGCATGACATCGGAAAGGTTGCTATTGACTACAAAATTTTGTTAAAACATGATGGCCTCACTGCAAGTGAATTAAGCGAAATTAAACGTCATTCTGAAATAGGCTATAAAGTTCTTAATTACTTAAATAAATATAAAGGTATATCTGAATATGTATTATATCACCATGAAAGAATTGATGGTGCCGGATATCCAAAGGGTTTAAAAGGAGATAAAATCCCTCTTTTTTCAAGGATTATACATATAGCTGATGCTTACCACTCTATGACTACTAATAGTACATATAGAAATGCTTTAGATATTGATGCTGCTATAAGAGAATTGAAGGTAAATGCAGGCCGTCAATTTGATGCGCACATTTCAAAAATTTTTGTAACAAAAGTTTTAGGTGAAAATTGGTGATAATTTCATAGAATGCGAATCGAGACTATTGAATTTGATTACTTTAATTATAAAATAGTCTCTTTTTTATATCTTAAATAATTTTATTGGATATATGTTGCAATTAGTTTTCTAAATTTGATATTCTGGTATTTACTTAACCTACAAATGTTTTAAATGTAATTTTATTATTGCAATATATACATATAAAAAGAGAGCAGCTTTTGCACTGCTCTCTAGAACCATTTATTAAGCATTCACTATAATCTTATCTTCTTCTATACCTGAATTGACCAAATTTTGCTTCATTTCTTCATTATTTACATAATATTTAGCATTTATACAGTTGAACACTGTACCTGTGCTTATACTTGTTAGACTATTAGGAATTGATATGCTTGTTAAATTGCTACAATTAATAAATATAGGATCATCACCTAAATCGCTTACACCATCTAAAATAGTTGCACTTGTTAAATTATTACAGAAGCAAAATGCATCCATTCCTATTTTTGTTATATTGCTCGGGATCGTTATACTTTTTAAGCTATTACAGTTTTGAAATGCCTTTACTCCTATACCTGTTATTGTAACGCCATCAATTGTATTAGGAATAACCACATCACTATTAGAGCCTACATATGCCACTATCACACCTGTTGTTCTTTGAAACGCCCAGTCTCCATCAATTGAGACATTCGTAAATTGTCCATCGCTGTTTAATCCATATGAACTACTAAACATATTTGGTGTATCGAACATATAGCCTCTTTGGTCAAAATTATATAGACATCCATCTATCACTCGCCAACCTACAGCCCACGAATCACCTTCTGTATACCACCATCCCTTATCATTTTGCTTCCATTCTGCATTTACCCCTATTGGATTTAATACTAACACTGAAGCCATTACTAATGTAGCAGCTATTACTTTTGTTAATTTTAATTTTTTCATTTTATTTACCCCCTAATACCTTTTTACACTATTATACCATATTTTCTATATTATATATGGTGACGACTTTTTATCTTCAAATACCTCAACGTTCTTATTGTTTATAATAGCGCACCCTTATGATACCAATGTAAGCATTTTGAAATAACTAAGATAGTTTTAAACATAAAATAAGGCCTCTGCACTAATAATTTTAGAAAACTATACTGCAGAAACCTCGAAACATAATCATATCTATTTAATTTTTTTACTTGCTACTTAAATATACATGTTCAATGAAAAAATTAATAAATGCTTTCACTACCTTTTTCATTAAACACTTCTTTCCATGCCTTTTCAGCTTCAGGCTTAAAATCAGAAGCTAATTTGTCCAGCTCGTCCATGAATTCAGAATCATTTACCATTTTTTCAGCACTTGGATCTGTTGCATAAGCTCCAACTTTTTTAACAATGTTTCTTACAACCTTTGGATTGTCAATCATCATGCAAGGCATAAGCATGTTTTTGTTATAAGGCTGGCTTTTTCTAAGTGTTTTAAAGAAATCTGTTTTAAAGGCATCAACAAGAGGTTTATTTTTCACATTATAAGTTGAAAAATGAGCAAATACACAAGGTTCTACTTCCTCTTTAGAATTTATATGGCAATAATATCTTCCAGCTATACAGCCTCCAACAAAAGGAGCATCATTAAAGAAATCCGCTGCAAAATATGGTTTGGTAAGCCTTATATTTCTAACTTTTTCACCTAATTCAATTCTTTGCTTAGGTGTAAGCATTAAATCTACATTTGGAGATTCACCTACAGGCATGTAAATGAAGTACCAGCCAATTTTGGCTCCCTTTTCAATAAGCATGTCTATAAATTCATCTGATGTAACTGTATCTATGTTTGCTCTGGAAGTTGCAGAAGAAACTCCAAACAACATTCCCCTTTCTTTAAATAAATCCATAGCCTTCATTACACCTTGAAATACACCTTTTCCCCTTCTTGCATCTGTTTCTTTTTCAAAGCCCTCTAAAGAAAACATAGGAATGACATTACCTAGTTTTTGTAATCTATCTGCGATTTCTGATGTTATAAGTTGTCCATTTGTAAAAGGAGAAAACATAACATCAGGATACTTTTCATATATATCAAGCATATAATTATTAATGAATGGTTCTCCACCTAGTATTATTATATAATAAACTCCTAAATCTCTAGCCTCTCCTATAATTCTGTCTAATTCTTCAAATGGAATATCATCTTTCTTGCTATATTTTGCAGCGTAGCATCCTGAACACTTTAATGTGCATCTCATAGAAGGGCTTATTAATATTGTAAATGGAACCATTATATCATCATTCTTTAAATATTCCTCTCTCTTTTTACCACCAAACCACACAGCATTGGCAAAAAAGTTTGTAAAAAACTTATTAAGGCAATTCTTATTTGTTGTAGTCAATATACTTTGAATCAGTTTATATATAGCCTCATTATTTTTATACAAATCATAGACAGTATCTACTTGCTCAATTTCAGAAGGGTCAGAAATTGTATGTTTTATAAGTCCAAAAATTTTATCAACATTTTTTTCCGGATCCTTTTCCAATATATCCACAGTTTTCTTTACAAATACTTCCTTTGAATATCTTTTAATTTTATCTACTACTTTCATTTCAATTCCTCCTAAATAAAAAATATATAAACAACAAAGATGTAAGTTCTATAAATAATAGGCTTTTTTCCGAATTTGCTGATAAAAAAATAGACAGACATACTATTTCATTATCTATCTTCTAAGATATCTTTAAACCTCTATTACAATATTAGGATCAATCTATACAAAGAAATTAGATATTTTCATTAATAAATGTATGTTCATTTTTCATAAAAATTACTCAATGTACATATTATTTTATTTAACACATATTCTTTTTTAGTTCATTACACACTTTTTTTACTTACTATACACTCTTTTTTAGTTATTACCTACTCAACTGCTACATTTATAAAATTATTTTAACTTCTCTGTACTTTCTTGAATCCTGAGCTTTTATAAGCTTACAACTGAAATTCAACTCGTTTAAAGAATGTCCTTTTAGCGTCCATAGAGGATAATAAATCCTTGCTCTATCTACTAGTCCTTCTATAATCATCCTGCCTTTTTCGCTCATTCTTCGTGTTTTATTCCTTATGAATTCACTTATCTCCTTACTTGATATGTCATTTTTAATCATTGTTCTTATATAATCCAAATATCTCAAACTGATCTCTGATGACTTAAAATGTCTATTTAATACAATATATATTTCCTTTTCAATACAATTTAAGTTACTATTCCTCATATTCTTAAGTTGATCTTTATCATAGTATTTATAATTTATATTTGATTTTGTTGATAGTTTTTCATTAAGAGATCTCATATCGATAATTTTTATATTACAATAGTTTAATTTATAATCACTATAGTATAAGTCATATCGTGCATTGTATCTCCATAGATTTTTAATAGCTTCATGAGCCTTGTATTCTATTCCAAAATACTGAGTAACATAATCTAATAATAAATCCTGTGATATTACTCCATAAACATCTAATAAGATTCCAAACAATTCTACAAGCTTTTGATTTTCCTTTGAATGCTTAATGACCTGAGGCTTAGAAAGTATCAATTTTATTTCTTCTCTTATTTCAAGTGGAATAGATACTTTGCTATCATAAGAGTAAGAGTATATTATCCCTAGATATTCTAAAGACCTTCTAACAGCTTCAATTGCATTATCATTTTCATCCAATAACAATGTATAATCATTGTCACATATTTGGTTTAAAAAGACATATTCTTCGTATGTAATAAAATTACCTAATATTACTGATATATTATTTTTAATGTAAAATGCTATAATCTCTACAAAGTCTTCTTTTCTCTTTCCACTTATATGTATTTCAAAAACTTTAATCAATTCTTTCAAATGGCTTAATTTCATTGAAGATATACTGTTTTTAATTGATTTGCTTTCATAACTACTTTTCATTACTATCATCCAACTTCTTTATACTACTAATATCAATCTGTCTTATTTTTACTTATAAATTGCATAAGGTTATTATATTTAATTATTTATACATATAATCTCTAGTCCATGATAATTCATTGTTTACGCCTTTATTAAATAAAAATTGATGAATGCTTATATTTCCACTATTAAAAGATGCTGCGCAGGCATTTAAATATAATCTCCACATTCTTATAAAAGTTTCATCTTTGGTTTTTCTTATTTCTGGCAATGCATTTTCAAAATTCTCTGCCCAATGTTCTAAAGTTCTTCCATAATGAAGTCTTAAATTTTCTGCATCATTTAAACTAAATC
>NZ_LZZL01000111.1:0-15631 GCF_002006495.1 Clostridium sp. BL-8 | reverse complement strand
GAATAGCAGCAGCTTTACCACCATTTGCTTCAATTTCTTTTACAACTTCATCTGCCTTTTCCTTTTGATTATTGTAAGTTATAATTACATCTATTCCCTTTTTAGATAATGATATTGCAGAATTTCTACCAATTCCACGACTTCCACCTGTAACTAACGCAATTTTACTGTTTTTGCTCATAAAAAACTCTCCTTTAAATATTTACTAATCATTTAGAAATTATGTTCATATAGCTTTAGGTATACTTTAAAACAAAAATGGTTATTTTATTCGTGAATTTTAATTTTACTAAGCATTTATAATTCTTGAAAATTAATTTCTTATGATTTATACTCATGTTAATCCCTAGAGTTATGTCTAGGGCAAGCTTTTTTTTAATAAATTTTAAAGGGGATTTTAAAATGACTTACACTATAAAAGATGTATCAGAAATATTAGGGCTTTCCATATATACAATTCGTTTTTATGATAAGCAAGGGCTTTTACCATTTGTAGCAAGAAATAAATTAGGAAATAGAGAATTTACTGAATCAGACTTAGGCCTATTCATGGTAATTTGTTGTCTGAAAAACTCAGGAATGCAGATTAAAGATATTAAAGAATATATTGATTTATGTATGGAAGGTGCTGAAACTATAGATTCTCGAAGAGACTTGCTTGTTGAGCATCGAAAAGAAATTGTTAAACAAATAGATAATCTAAAAGAAAAGCTAGAATTGGTTGATTTTAAAATTAAAAGGTATGAAGCTCCTAATGCTGTCGAACTTATCAATGAAGAAAGAAAAAAGGCTTATGAGGAAAAACGTGAAAACAACCTGCTATAAACCATACGATTTTATATAAAACAGCAGATTAATTTAATGAACATTGAAGTATTTCTACTTATTTATAAAATAATCTAGTTCAAATATAATAAATGACTATGTTTACATATAAGAGAAAGGCTGAACATTAAGATTTACCCTTAAAATGCTTAGCCTTTTATATTGCTTATCAAGCAATATGGTCTTATTGATTAAATAAAATTATATTCTTGCATTTAATTCATTAAGTACTCTCTTATGTTCTTTTTCGTCCAAGTTGTAGAAGAATATTGCACCAAGCTCAATGACTACAAATATTGCCGGAATTAATGTCAATGTCATCAAAATACCATGTAATGCTGTTGCAGTTTGAACCTGATTAGCAACGTAACCATATTTAGATAAAATTAAACCTGGGACAATTCCTCCGATTGCCATACCAAACTTGAAAAAGAATCCAACTAATGCATAGATGATACCACTTGTACGTTTACCTGTTTTATATTCACCATAATCGATGGTTTCAGGAATTAGTGCCCATACGAAACCGCCTGCAGTGATGGTACCTAGTGCCGCAATTAATCGTGCTGTAAATATAAGAGGAACCATTGATGAAGGAATTAAAAATAAAGCTATTAATCCAATTGCCTTCATAGATAAGGCAGTAAATAGTAATTTTTTCTTGCCCATCAGTTTATTCATTAGTGGCATTAAAGGCATAAGTACTAATGCAGGTAGAGTTCCCATTAAACCATACCATTTTACCAAGTCTGGTCTTGCAACATTATAAGTGATATAATAAATTCCAACAGAATTAACGATTGAGTTAACACCAAAATTAAGAATAAAGAAAAGGCATATAATAACTAGTGGACGATTTGTTTTTAATTGAAGAAAAATATCTTTAAAATTAATTTTTGCTTCTTTGGAATGATTAACTTGAACACGCTCTTTTGTATTTAAGAAACAGAATATTAATATAATAGCTCCTAAAATCCCCATAGTTGACATGGTAATTTGCCATCCGCTACTTGTTTTTCCAGTCATATGTGTAAAGATTCCTGCTAAAAGCGGTACACCAAAAGAAACAATTATTCCCCCAGCATTTGAGAATAGCATTCTCACTGAGGTTAAGCTTACAATTTCCTTATTATCTTGGGTAATTGCTGAAGTAAGAGCTGCATAAGGAATGTTAACCACTGAATATGTTACTGATAACAAAATATAAGTAATATACGCATACACTAGCTTCATAGGATCAGAAAACCCAGGAGTTGTAAAGCAAAGAATAGCTACCACTGCAAATGGAATTGCACCATATAAAATGTACGGGCGAAATCTTCCATATTTTGTATTCGTCTTATCAATTACCGTTCCAATAAATGGGTCCATTACAGCATCAAACATTCTCACAATTAGAAACATGAATCCAGCTGCTGCAGCTGTAATTCCAAAAACATCTGTGTAAAAGAATAGTAGATAGCTGCTTACTGTCTGATAAATAAAGTTACAAGCTAAATCACCTGAAGCATACCCAAGTTTTTCTTTCAAACTGATTTTTTCAAACACATTAGATGTCAATTGATTAGTTTTAGTAATATCCATTTAAAGCTCTCCTTTATTTTAATTTATAAGATTACCGCATTTATTTTACAGCTCTTTATACATAAAGTAATCAAAATCAGCTGGTTTATTAGTTCCACCATTATCCTGACAGTGTATTCCCACAAATGCCCCCGTGAAGGCCGATCCTATTATATAATCATCCGATAACTTTTTAACTTCAAAGTTTACAGGTATTTCATTCCACTTTAATCCATCAAAAGAATAATGGAATTTATAAACATCAGTCTTAACTTCTACTTTTAGATGAACATATTCAACCTCAGCTGGAACAGGAATCATAGAATCATATATTGGCTGGGAAAATTCAGAGTTATCACAGGAAATAATATCAATTACTCTTCCTTTTTCTTCATTCCAAGTTACATCAACTGTGGTCCAATTTTCTGTATTGTAATAGCATACAAGGCCAGCTGACTGCTGATAAGTATCCGCATCAAATGAGACACTTGTTGCGGCAACAAAATTAAAAGACTGCCATCGTCTTGCTACGAACGCTTGCGTAAATTTAGAATTCAAAGATTCCTTACCATATAATCTTAAGTTTCCTGGCTTTTCAGTTAGTGACATTATATTATCTGTTAATGGAATACGTAATGATTGAAAATTAATGTTTAATTTACAATCATCAAAGTCATCTCTTTCTGGATAGTCCTTTTCCCATTTTACTTCTTTAATATTATAAGGAGCATCAACTAACATGGCCCCTTCTTTTCCACCTACTACATATGGCCATCTATCACGCCATTCAAGTTTTTGAATAGCTGTTTCTCTTCCAAGTGGACAATAGCCTCTAGGAGCTACATGTGTAAGTTGTTTTCCTGTCACGCTGTCATAACCTCTCTGTTCTTTACCATAAGCCCTATCGATTAGAAGAGATCTTCCTGTTAAATGAACAAGATACCATTCATCTGTATGTGTATGAACGAGAGATGCATGTCCACATTTTTGTAATTCATTTTCAGGTCTATGCCATGCAGTAAGTATAGGATTGTCAGGATGTACCTCATATGGTCCTTCTATATTCTTAGAACGTGCTATTGTTGCAGCATGTTCATACTTTGTACCACCTTCAGCGGTTAAAAGATAATAATAGCCATCAATTTGATACAAATGAGGTCCTTCTGTTAATCCAAGCTCTGTACCTCTAAAAATTATTTGAGGCTTCCCAATTAATTTTTGTTTTTCTGGAGAATACTCTTGCATTACAATACCTCCAAATCTATTATGATTTACTCTGTGGTCTAACAGCATGTTTACTAAATACTTTTTACCACTTTTATCATGAAATAAGGAAGGATCAAAGCCTGAACTATTTAATTTAATTGGTTCACTCCAAATCCCATCAATAGTTTCACAGGTAACTAAGTAATTATGACACACTTTCCAAGCTCCGTACGGAGCCTTTACATCTGTATATATTAGCCAAAATTTGTTGTCGCTATAACTTAAACAAGGAGCCCAAATACCACCTGAATCTGGATTGCCTTTCATATCCAATTGTGAAATTCTATTTAGAGGGCGAGCGACTAACTTCCAATTAATTAAATCTTTCGAATGATAAATTTGCACTCCCGGAAACCATTCAAAAGTGGATACTGCAATATAATAGTCCTCGCCTACCCTGCAAATACTTGGATCTGGATTAAATCCTCTTAGTATTGGATTTTTAATTTTCATCATAAACTTCTCTCCTTTGATTAATTAAATATTTATTTATAAAGTTTAGATATTTTACATTAAATAATCGTTTACAAAGCACTTATTATTGTATAAATCACTCTAAATAAGCGCCTTTCATTGCTGATACAGCTCCCCTTGTATAACGTCCAAATATTCCTTTTCTTGTTTCTATTTTAGGAATACTCCACTCTGCCTTCCGTTCTTCTAATATTTTTTCTACTTCTTCTGGATTACGTAGCTCTCCTTTGATTCCAACAATATTTATCTTACGCCCATTTATATCAAGTTCAATCAAATCTCCATCTTCTACAAATGCTATAGGCCCGCCTGTTGCTGCTTCAGGTGATATATGTCCAACACATGGTCCTCTTGTAGCGCCTGAAAAGCGCCCATCAGTTAACAAAACTGTTGAACCATTTAATCTTCTGTCACATACTATAGCCTCTGTTGTCATAAGCATCTCTGGCATTCCAGATCCCCTTGGCCCCTCATAACGTATAATTAAGACTTCTCCTGGATTAATTTTGTCTTCAATTACAGAATTATGGCAATCTTCCTCACAATTAAATACTCTTGCTGCTCCCACATGATACATCATATTTTCTGATACTGCTGCATATTTGATAACAGCACCTTCTGGAGCTAAGTTCCCTTTCAGAACTGCAATAGAACCCATTTCCTTTGTTGTTTCAACTGGTTTTATTAGCTGTTCGCGCTTCAATCCATAATTGTGAAGATATCCTTCTATTCTGTCAAAGAACCCATCATTTTTTATATCTTCAAGATTTTCTTTTAGAGTCTTACCTGTTACTGTTAATACATTTAAATTTAAATGATCCTTTAATAACCATTGCACCATAGGAATACCCCCAGCAAACCAAAAAGCTTCAGTTGGATATTCGCCACTAGGATATATGTTTCCTATATGTGGAATCTTATGATTGATTTCATCGAATAGTTCTGGCTTTAGTTCTATGCCAAGTTCATAAGCTATAGCGGGAAGATGCAGCATTGCATTTGTTGACCCACCTATAGCTGCATGTACAACAATTGCATTATAAAATGCCTCCGGAGTAAGTATATCCTTTGTCTTAATATTAGCTTTAACTAAATTCATGATTTGCTTTCCGGCCTTTCTAGCCATAGCTGTTATATCTCGCATTGTTGCAGGAACAAGTGCACTTCCTGGTAAAGCTAAACCCAATGCTTCAGCCATACACTGCATAGTGCTGGCGGTACCAAGAAATTGGCAAGCCCCTACAGACGGACAGCCTGTCAACTTAAAATCACGGACTTCTTGAGAAGTTATCGCATCTTTTTTCTTTTCTCTTAATGAAATGTCTCCAGCCTTTATGGATGTTGACATATCTGGTGCTGGTCTCATACTTCCACCTGGAACAAATATGGCTGGCATATCCATACGTGCTGCTGCTCTGAGGTGCGCTGGAATAGATTTATCGCATGAAGAAATTAAGACCATTCCATCCCATGAAACAAATGATCCATGTATTTCTACCATATCTGCAATAACTTCTCTTGACGCTAATACAAAATTCATTCCATCGTGTCCTTGAGCACATCCATCACAAATATCTGTAACATGAAATTGTCCTGGACGTCCTCCTTTTTCATACACACCAATACTTACTTGATGCGTTAATCCCATAAGATGAGAACTTCCCGGATGGCTGTCACCAAATACATCATCAATAAGTATTTGAGGTTTTTTTATGTCTTCTTCATCCCAATCCATTCCCATTTGAAGAGAATCAATTTGTGACCATAATTTACGTTCTGAAGTACTTTTAGGCGTCATAAAATTATCTAGCATTATAAAACTCCTTTCAAATATTTACCATTTTAAATATTTACCATTTTAAATATTAAATCTAATCATCATTATCTATTTAGCCTTGCACAAGTTTTTTTATTTTTTCTTTAGTATCGTCATTAACTTTAATATCATAATTTCTAAAAGATGTATTTATATCTAATTTTAAAGATATCTGAACAGCTTCCTTAAGTCCTACTATAAATGGATTAGTTAAGTCATATAATTCAGTCAATTTATTTATTTTATCTTGGAGAACCAATAATTTCTCAAAATTTTTATCTTGAAAAGCTTTATATGTATCTATAAATAATTTTGCATCTATATTAGTTAAACCTCCTATAATACCATCGCCACCTGATAGTAAGTTAGGTACTAAGTATTCATCGAATCCAGAAATTACACAAAAATCTTTGTGAACCTTCTTTATTTTTTGAACAAATTTTCTCACATTACTCATAGAATCTGTTGTATCTTTTATTCCAACAATATTTTTAAATTCACTGGCTAATCTAAATACTAATTCATACGATACGTTTACAGATGTTCTAGCAGGAAAATTATAAATCATAATAGGTAATTCTGTGTTTTTAGCTATTGTTGAATAATATTCATATATATAATTTTCATCCAGACCAAAGAAATATGGAGTTATAATCAAAACACCATCAGCATTGACTTCCTTAGAATATTCATTTAATGCTATAACTTCTTCTATATTATTGCTTCCTGTACCAATTATTAACTTTGTTCTTCCATTCATAACTTCAGAAACAAATTTGATATAATCTTTCTTTTCTTCAAAAGAAAGATTAAAGAACTCTCCAACAGATCCGAGCACAACAATTCCATCGACTCCATCATTAATTAATTTTTCAATTAAAATTTTAGAATTTTCTTCATCAATACCTCCTTTTTCATCAAAAATGGTAATTAATGGTGTGCAAATCCCTTTAAACATAAAACTCCTCCTTTTGTTCGTTTCATATTTGAAACGTCATTCTATATTCAAATTATTTTTTAAGATGATTTATAAAATCATCTTAAAATTTAAAATAAACTTTCTTTTATGTAGCCTAATTTTTTAGAAATATCCAAAGCAGCCTCAGTTATATATTTCTCATATATATTAATTTTCTCATCATTGATCTTTATCTTTAACGTTGAAATAGATACTGCTGCTATTGCTTGTCCTATTCTGTTATATATAGGTACAGCTATACAAAATAATCCTTCTTCATTTTCTTCATTAGAAATAGAATATCCTCTTTCTCTAATCAAATTTAAATTTTCTATCAAACATTCTTTATCTATTATTGTATTTTGAGTTTTAGGAACAAATGTAACTTGCTCAAAATATTTATTTAACTGCACATTATTATAAGTTGCCAAAATAGCCTTGCCTAAGCTCGTTGAATACATCGATGTCCTAGATCCTAAATTGCCTGTTGTTCTTAAAGTTCCTTTTGATTCTCGTTTATCTAAATATACAAGTTCATTATCATTTACTACTGCTAGAAACACTGTTTCTCCAACTTTATCAGATAATTGTTCTAAGGTAGTACTAGCTATCTTAGTTAATTCCATTTTATTTAAATATAAACTTCCAAGTTCAAAAACGCCTACTCCTAATTCATAATTCTTTAATTTCATATTACTTATTGACAAAAACTTTTCACTTACTAATGCATTAACTATATTAAATACGCTAGTTTTAGGTATATCAAGATATTTGCTTATTTCAGCTATTGTTACAGGTTCTTCACTTTCTCCAACAAACTTTAAAATTTCTATTCCTCTTAAAATTGCTGTATTCAAGCAATCCCCTCCTCACCATTCCATATATGGAATATTGTTTCAATATTTGCATTTATTATATATCCATCTTTTTCTTTTGTCAATTATATAACTTGGATAAATATTTAAGTTTTGAATAAATATTTAAGTCTATAATTCACAAACCTATATATACGCTTACTGATGCTTATTATTCCATTGCATCATTTCAACAAAAATAGGATATAAATCTTTACCTGCCTGAGATAGTGAGTACTCAACATGTGGCGGAATTTCGTTAAATTGCCTTCTATCAACCAAGCCCTTGTTTTCTAGATCTCGAAGTGTAGAAGTGAGCATTGTATTAGTTATTTCTCCTATTTGTTTTTTTAAATCACCAAAACGAATAGAATCACATTTTATTAACTCAAAGAGTACTCGAATGTTCCATTTTCCCTGAAAGATCTCTAATGTTTTATACGTCCCACAACTTTTGTCAATTTTTACATCTTTTATTTGTTCTTGATACTCCTTAAATGTTATATCTACCATTTATTTCATTCTCCTTCGATTGTAAAAGTCAGTACGCTTAAATATACTTAGTTCATATATTCTGCGTACTTGTGCTATATATATGTTCTAAGTATAATAAACATACTAAAGAAAATCAAGGAGTGATATTAATATGAGTACAACAATTTATTACTTTTCCGCTACAGGAAATAGTTTAAAAGTAACAAAGGATTTAAGTGAGCAATTAACTGATACTAAGATAGTACAAATCTCTAATGAAAGCATTCCAGCATCAAAAGACACTCAATCAGATAAAATAGGTTTTGTATTTCCCGTATATAATTTTGGAATGCCTTTAATTGTAAAAAATTTCATAGAAACCTTGCCGATTGATAAACACACTTATGTTTTTGCTATAGCAACTTGTGGAGGAATGGTAGGTGCTACTCTTAATCAAATAAAAAAAATACTAAACAAAAAAGACATTAATTTAGCTGCATCTTTTTGTGTATTTATGCCTGGCAGTGATCAGCTGATGTTTCCTACCGTTTCTGAAGAAGAACAAAATAAACTTTTCAAAGATGAAGAAAAACAGATAAGTACAATAGCTCTTGCTATAAAAAGTGGACAACATGTTAAATATAAGACTAATGCTATTATGAGTTCTGTTTATAACTTACTATACACTGCTACCTTTAGGCCAAAAGGTATGGGGAAGAATTTCTGGACTGATGAAAAATGTATAGGATGCGGTTTATGTTCTAAGGTTTGCCCTGCAAATAATATAGTTATGCACGATGGAAAACCAAAATGGGAGCATCAATGTGAATCATGTCTTGCTTGTATGCAATGGTGCCCGCAAAAATCTATACAATATAAAAAAGCTACCGTTAAAAGAGGTCGCTATCACAATCCAGAAATAGAAGTAAGCGAACTCATTCCCCAGCGTTAAATTAAACACAAATCAATATTTTACTAAATGTAAACTGAAAGCATACGTTTTAGCTGACACGTATGCCTTCAGTATAAATGAATACGACTGATTCATTCGATACTTTTCATTTCGAAGATATCTCAAACATTCTATATAAATTTCAATGATAAACTGCTATTATATCTACATAGACAACTTAAAGCTTATAATCTAAACTAGCAATATGATAATAAAATTTATATAATAAGGAGCGTTTTCAAATCATGAATATATATAGTGAGTATTCCATTCCAGAATCGGATAACACTCAAAGATTGCTCCAAGCGAAAATGACTCGATTAGCACATCTGCTATATACCTATGCTCCACAGGATGGTGTTTTAAATCTGCCAATCTCTGGTCTATCTATCATCCGTTATTCAGGAACAGAAATGAATTGTCCAAAGACTTTCTATTTACCTTCTTTAAGTATTATTGCCCAAGGAGCAAGGTCTATCACAATAGGTCACGAGACGTACCAGCTTGATAAATCACAAATGATAATGAATCCAATCACCTTGCCAATTTCCATACAAACTATGAAGGTAACCAAATCTCAGCCTCTCCTCATTATCAGGTTGGATCTTAATCCTGAACGGATTTCGGAGATTGTTCCGAAAATATATCCTAATGGTCTGCCTCAAATGAAACCATGGCACGCTGGACATGTGATGAATACAGATATAAGCATTATTGACGCAATGATAAGACTTTTGGAGTGCTTGCAGAAACCCGGAGATGTAGAATTTATTGTCCCACTGATTATGGATGAAATTCTAATTCGCCTACTTCGTAGTTCCGTTGGAGTTCATGTTGCCGCCATGGGATTTACAGACTCAGGAGTACATCAGGTAGCAGAAGCAATAGCTTGGCTGCGTAACAATTTTTCTCAGTCAGTTAAAGTTTCATACCTAGCAAAGCTGACACATATGAGTGTATCATCTTTCTATAATCATTTTAAAGCGGTCACTTCGATGTCCCCTACGCAATATCAAAAAGCTCTGCGTCTACATGAAGCGAGGCATCTAATGCTATCCAAGCACATGGATGCGACCACTGCCTCTAGAATGACAGGGTATGTTAGTAATTCTCAATTTAGCCGAGATTACAGCAGTTTTTATGGAGCTCCCCCTAGAAAATATATAGACAGATTGCATCAACACCCCCAAGAAGCATACTAACCAAAAATATAACTTTAAATTTATAGTAGTTAATATGATTTTTGATCTACCAAAAAAGAATCTAATCACCACCTTATCATGCTCTCTGCCTATAAGCTTGAGGGCTTTCCTTATATTAAGCAAGAATATTCAGCTTATTTAACACCTTCATTTTTCTGATGTGGCTAGAAAAGAAATAACGATCTAGAGAATAATGCAAAAAGACAATTGAAAAAGGCAAACATTCTTGCTATGTAACATTTATAATTAATTTAGTCTTTGAATCTGTATTAGGCTATCCTCTTGTAATACCATGCTGATTCGAATACTATTTTAATTTTATAATTGATATTAGGAGGTAAAAAAATGAAAGTTATATCTTTTGTAGGCAGTGCAAGAAAGGACGGAAATACTTCAAAAATAGTTGATGCCATCTGTGCCGGTATTAAGAAAAATGGACATGAGGTTGAAACTTATAATTTATCAGAACTTGATAATAAGGGATGCAGGGCTTGTGGTTTATGTCAAGCAAATAAGGTGGAATATTGTTCTATTCACGACAAGATGACTGAACTTTTACCTAAGATAGCAGATGCCGATTGCATTCTAATTGGAACTCCAATATATATGCTGCAAGTGAGCGGTTATACAAAGAATTTCCTCGATAGACTATTTACGTTTTTTGTAGAATCTAATAATACCACAAGATTTTTACCAGGTAAAAAATATATAACTGTTACATGCAGCGGTGCACCTGCTGAAGCCTTTAAAAATGTTACAGAATATCTTAATCAAATTTTTGGCGGCTATAGTCAAATGGTGAATGCAGGTAATATCATCGCAGGAAATTTGGACAGTAAGGATGGTATCCTTAGTCAACAAGAAATTTTAAAGCAAGCTGAGGAGATAGGTCAAAAACTAAACTAACTGATTTTTGTAGAGCAGAAGAAAATCACCATGCTAGACACGGCAAAACTTCTAGCCACGCTGTAAGCAGCCCAACACCTTATTCTTGTAGAAAATGTTTGTTTCTCCCAAAGCATCACGGAGAAGCAGACAACTTTCTCACCAATAGTTTTTAAAAATTCAACTAAATCCTATAATCACTCATTAAATCTTTTATATATAAAAATGCATGTGATGAGAGGAGCTTTATATGAAAAAAATTGATTTGGAACAACATTTTTATGATACTTGTATTCTTGACGTTTTGGAAAAAAGGAAAGTTCCACCTTGCTATGATACCAAAACTCAAGTCTTTGAATTTACACAATTTGATAAAATTTCGGCTGCAGCTGTGATGCCATTGCTTCTAGACATAGCAGAATCACGTCTTAAGCAAATGGATCAACTTGGCATTGATATTGCTGTTCTCAGTTGTTCGCCAGGACCTGAACAGTTTGATATCCAAGAAAGCATAGATGCATGCTCTAAAGTTAATGATGCTCTTGGAGCAATAATCAAAAAATATCCTGGACGATTCTTTGGAAGTGCAACTCTTCCAGTAAAAGACCCAGAAGCAGCCTGCAAAGAACTTGAACGTTGCGTAAAACAATACGGATTCGTTTCATGGCATACGCATTCTAATTATCTAGATTCTTTTCCCGATGATTCTACGTATCGCCCAATCTTTAAAAAAGCTTCTGACTTGGGAGTTTATGTGTATTTACATCCTACATATCCAAATACCTCACGCCTTGCTGGTTTTGGTCCAACTTTCTCAGGTGCTGGTCTTGGCTATACCATAGATACTATGATTACATTATGCAGGCTTATAGTTTCAGGGATATTTGATGAAATGCCCAATCTTAAAATCTGCACTGGACATTTAGGTGAAGCTTTACCTTTTTTGTTGGAGCGAATCGATAACCGATTGAAGTTTGTAATAACTCCGTTGATAGTTATGAAAAAAAGTATGAGATACTACTTTAAGAATAATGTTTTTATCACTACTAGCGGTAATATGTCAAAAGAAGCCTTCCAATGTGCAAAAAATGTTCTTGGTATTGACAATATCATGTATGGCAGTGATTATCCTTATGAACCCTTTAATGATATGATAGAATTTTTAGCATCTATTCCCATGACAGAAGAAGAAAGAGAAAAGCTATATTATAAAAATGCAATAAATAAATTAGGAATTACATTTTAACAGTTCCTTATAGCACTTACCTTTAATACACGCTGTGGAATGCACAATAAGGCTAGACATTTCTAATTCACTTAAAATGTCTAACCTTATATGCTTTATTATTCTGTTTTTTAATTTTGATTCAACTTTTTTTAAAAAGTTGAATCTTTTTTTAAAAGCCACAGCTATTATAAAATTTACTTTTGCATGTAAACGGAACTTTTCTACTCTCTCAGCATGTCTCACACTTATATTCTACAAATCCATACTTAATATCGCTACACTTTAAAGCCTTACTTACTGCTTCATCAATATGCTTTCTCATATTCTTCGGTACCTTATTACAATATTTATTTTTTTAAATCATTATAATTATTATTTAATATAATTTTTACTGTTATTTTCTCTTTCATCATAATATATATTTTTTTATTAGTTATTCGCAGATTGTCCAATAATATAACTTCCTAAAGAATAAAAATTTTTATAAAAACAACTTGCTTTTTATATCTAAAAGATATATATTTAATATATCTTTTGGATACATCTTTTAGATATATAGGAGTGAATAAAAAATTATGAATGAACTTTTTATTTTAGGCGAGTTAATGGAAGAACCTCAAAGTGGTTATGACCTCCGTAATGCATTGCAAGTCTCTTTAGGACGTCACCGCAAAGTCAGCTATGGAGTTATTTATCCCTTACTTGAAAAATTAGAAAAGGATGGTTTTGTAGAAATAACCACTGTAGGCTCAGATGGAAAAAATAAAAAAATTACTACTATTACGGAAAAAGGAAAGAAGCGCTTTTTTGAACTAATGAAAATGCCTGTTCCAAATGGTGCTCACAATGCTGATATTTATTCAATAAAGCTTGATGTTATGCAACACCTTACCCTCGATGAACAAATGGAACTATTAAATCAATTCTATCAGGAACAAAAAGATATCATAGAAGATGCGCAAGATAAACTTCAAAAATTAGCCAAAAAAAATTCAAAAGATCATTGGTATGCAAGTAAAAAAATTGAGTTAAGGCTACAACAAGCTAATGTCGCAATAGAATGGATCAAAAAATTCAAACATGAGATTAAGAAAGAATGGTGAACTGAATGACAAAGGAAATAAAAATAGCCTTATTAATGGCTGCTAGTCTCTTTATGGAGATTTTGGACGGAACAATTGTAACCACGGCACTACCTAAAATGGCTCAATACTTTCATACAGGCTCGGCAACAATTGCTTTACTCGTCAGTGTATATTTAATTACAGTTGCCGTTTTCATCCCTTTAAGTGGATGGATGGCTAATCGATTTGGGAAAAAGAAAATTTGGATTATTGCTGTCATAATCTTTGCCCTTAGCTCATTAAGCAGTGCAGTAGCCCCTAACTTCTCGTTTCTTTTAATAATGAGAATTATACAAGGAATTTCTGGTGCTTTGATGACACCTACAGCAAGATTGATTGTATTAGAAAAGACACCAGCTTCACAGCTATTAAAAATGTTTAGCTATCTCATCTGGCCCGCACTCATAGCACCAGCAATAGCACCGGTGGTTGGCGGATTTCTTGTTACTTACTGGAACTGGCAATGGATTTTCTTAATTAATGTACCAATTGGTTTAATTATAGTATTAATAGGACTAAGACTAATAGATACTGATAAAGAGAAGAAGACAGCTACATTTGATCTTTTAGGCTTTATAGAAATTTCATTTTCATCCGGAATAATTTTAGTTGGAGCAGAATTAGCTACTCATGGAAAAAATTATTGGACTAGTGCATTTGGATTATTTGTTTTAGGAATAATATTGAGCTTTATAGTTTTCCAACACTTGAAGAAAGCAGACAATCCATTATTTTCACTTGATTCATTAAAAATAGCTTCTTTTAGAATTTGTCAAACAAGTGGCTCTATTTTGTGGCTATGTGTTGGAGCATTACCGTACATCTTAACGATCTTTTTGCAAACAGTCTTTCATTGGTCTGCAGTGAAAGCTGGTAGTTATGTGCTATTTATTTTTCTCGGGAATATTGGAATAAAACCATTTACTAATCCAATTATTCGTAAATTAGGCTATCGCGGTGCATTATTATCATCATTTGGAATGGTATTTGTCACATCAATCGCCTTAGCATTTATTCAAATTAATACTTTACCTATTTGGATAATGTTTCTTGCACTAATTTCAGGTGTGGGGCGTTCATTAGCCTTAACTGCTTATAGTGGCTTGAGTTTTTCTGAAATATCTCCTCAAGATCGAAATAGTGCAAATACTTTAAATGCTGTTGTTTCAACATTGGCTCAAGGTATGGGTATATCACTTATTACAGTTGTTGTTAATTTACTACAAATTTTCTTTTCAACTACTACTGCATATGAATTAGGTTTTATATTTCTTGGTCTATTGATGATATTTCCAGCAATTGAAGTACTATTTTTACCTAAAAACATTGGGCATGCAACAATTAGCTAATTTTACTCGCTGCATATTTAATACACTAAATAAGTTGTTACGAGCTATTGGCATTTCTAAAAAACAAATTTACAGAGGCAATATTATAGTGGGAGATCTAAAGAAAAGACATGATATTAGTCAGCAGGCAAATGTTTTAGTCGAAGCCAAAGAACTAGGTAGAAAATTAGTTTAAGTTGAGACTATGAAAAAAAGTCTGTAAATTAATAGAAGTAATAGCTTTCTATAATAAAATTAAAATATCATAGGAGGCTATTTTGATGTCAAGGAAAAAGAGAAGCAATGAGTTAAGGAAAAAAGAAATGCTCAAAACGGTAGGAAAAGATAATAGCTTATTCTGCCTTCATGTTTTATTTCTCTTATTCTACTTAATCTACCTAAAGAATGTAGATCCCGAATCTTAATCCATACCTTATATTTATCTCCTTTCCCTGTGCCTATCTATCTTTAATCATTTTAGTTACATCTAAATTTCATTTTCTTTTTGCCATTCACTTCATCCCCATTAATAAAGTTCAATCAAATATTGTCTCGTGAATGATATAAGAAAATTAATACAATAATGACTTGACAAAAGTGTATAGCAACCATATACTATTGACATGGATAAATTTATAAATAACAAACATCAAATTGCATATAATTCTCTGGATTTAGCGTT
>NZ_LZZL01000110.1:0-15184 GCF_002006495.1 Clostridium sp. BL-8 | reverse complement strand
TACAAATGTTTAAGTCATAAATAGAAATTAGTTCAATTTGTTATTGCAATTGAGCGTTATTTATTATTAAAAATAATTTATAAAAAACTTGAAATTTATTAATATGATTTTGAATAATAATATCAAACCTAGAGAGGGTGCGGTATTTATGAATGATAAATGGAATTTTAGCATGGATGAAAAAACGATGAACATATATAGGAATTTAAATGAACAAATAGATAAGGTATTTAGACATACTCGTCAAGGCAGTATCAAGACGAGATATCGTTATGAAGATGGAATGAACCATTTTGCTAAGTTTCTAGCGGAAACTTTTAAAAAGCAGAATTTAAACAAAATAGAAAATAAGCATTTACAAGCATATGTTAAGCAAATGCAGGAAAGTGGTTATTCTAAATCTTATATTACTACTAATCTATCTGCAATAAGATTTTTTGCAGATGTAAGAGGTGGTGACAGTAAAAAACTATCTATCAATAAAGAATTAGGGGTATTGCCTAGAACTAGAGAAGATAGAATAGGAAGCAATAAAGCATGGAATGATACAGAAGTTAAAAGGTTTATTGAATATGCTAATAACAAGAATGAATTCAGGTATGCTGATATGGTAAATTTGTCATATTCACATGGACTTCGAGTACATGAAGTTGCAAGGCTTGATAAGAGTCAATTAGGTGATGCATTAGAAAAAGGTTTTCTAACTGTAAATGGTAAGGGTGGGTTAATTAGGAGTATTCCTTTAAGTAATAAGGAACTAGTTGAAAGACTTTATAAAGAAACAAAGTCTGGCGAAAAGGTATTTATCAATAAAGAAGAAAAGACACATAAGGTTATAAATAATTTGCAAGTATTTATTTATAACCACAATAAGGAATTTAGAAATAGCGATAAATCATTAACATTTCATGGTTTAAGACATGCTTATTCTCAAAGAAGATATAGGGAATTAACCCAAAAAGATTTAATGATTATAGTGCAAGGTTAAAAGTTTCTAGAGAATTAGAATATTTTAGAGTAGAAATAACAGATATTTATTTAAGTTAGAAAAATTTAATAAAAAAGTTTACTCATTTCTTGAAATTAGAAAAAGCATTTGTATAATGCAAGAACATAAGTTAATTGCTTTTCAGGAAATGGATAGGCTGTTGCCCCCTTGCAAGTTCATGTAACTAACGCTGTGATTGAGGTTGCCAACATTTCATGAAGAGTTAATATAAATATAATTTCTAAAGGAGTGTTGATTATGGATGATGGGGCAAATTATGCATTTATAGGTGTTGATGTTCACAAAGAACAGCATACTGCTGTTGTTATAGATTGGTGGACAAGGGTATTGGGAGAGTTTACATTTGAAAGTAAAATTTCAGTGTACCCAGAATTTATAAAGGAATTAAAGAAAAAAATTCCCGAAAACTTAAACTTAATATTTGGACTTGAAGATGTTGGGTGAAATGGAAGAAGTTTAGCAGTTTTCTTAAAAGAAAATGGATATATTGTAAAAGAAGTTAATCCTTCATATTCTTCATCAGAAAGAAAAAGTTATCCTATACTACGCTTAAAAATGATACTTGGGATGCAAAGTGTATAGCCGAGGTATTGGTAAAGAAAATAGATATTTTAAAGGAAGCAAATCCGAATGATTTATATTGGACTTTAAAACAATTTGTATATAGAAGAGATTCTATTGTAAAATCATTATCTATAACAAAAATACAACTACATGAACAATTGACAAAAAGTTATACGAGTTATAAGAAATTTTTTGCTGAAATTGAAGGAAAAACTGCTTTGGCATTTTGGGAAAAGTATCCTTCACCAAGCAAATTGAAAAATATAACTACTAAAGAATTAAAAGAATTTTTGCTAGAAGCGAGTAATAATTCTTGTTCAACAAAGAAAGCAGAAAGTATTTTAAGTTTTATAGCAGGAGATGGAGATACTTTTAGAGAATATCAAGAGCATAGGGATGAACTTGTAAGAAGTTATGTTAGATATATAAGATTTTGTAGGGAAGAGATTGAAGAATTAGAAAGCCATATGAAGAAGATAATATCTAAACTTGATTATAAGTTAGAAACACTGACAGGTGTAGGAATCGTTACTGCATCTCAAATAATAGCGGAGATAGGTGACATTAATAGATTTGAAAGTGCTGATAAATTAGCAAAGTATGCAGGTTGCTCCTACTAATTTTTCTTCAGCAGGTAAAGGCAGAGATGTTAAGAGCAAACAAGGGAATAGAAGGCTTAATGGTGTTTTGTTTCTTCTTGCTAAGCAACAAGTTCAATTAACAAAAAATACTGGAAAGCCAAGAAATCCAATATTATATGACTATTATTTAAGGAAAACAGGTGAGAGAAAGTCAAAATCAAAAGTACCAGCCTTAATATGCATTATGAGAAGGCTTGTAAACATAATATACGGGATGATGAAAAACAAGACAGAATATGTTATGGAGTATAGGTGAAATCAGATATTAGAGGTGGTAGTTAAAACTATCACCTTAAACTTTTATTAATTTTCATTTGATTGAGGGGGTAAGTAAAGATGCATGGAAAGAAATATCCAAAGAGCTTACGGACAAAGCAACAGATGTAAGTTCTTGGAGTAAAGGCAGTTTTGATTCTGCACAAGATTCTTTAGCATATCATTTTGATAAGCATGCAAGTGAAGTTGGTGCTACAAGTGTTGAACAATATATGAGGAAAGCTGAAGGTTTTATGCAAAATCTAAGAGGGGCTAAGAAGTATGGTGTTGATGGAGCTGTTGAAGGTACAATAAGGTATGTCAAGAATGGAAAATATATTGATTTAGCACCTGATGGAACTATAATATCATTTGGAAAGAGGTAGAAGAAAGTGGAATGGAGAAATATAAAAATTAAAGGAATAGGCAATATTGAAAAGTGTGTTGGAGAATTTAATGTTACTGAAACACTAAAGACACCATATGGTAAATTTAAAGTTAAAGTTTACGAAAGACAAAATGGTAAATATGTAGGATATACAAATCTTCAACTCAAAGATGAGGAGGGATGTGCATTCGCTGGAGTTGGCCATGGTGAAACTATTGAACAAGCATTGCAAGATACAATTGAGTATTTTTTGAGCATGATTAATGAAAAGCAAAGTCTTAATGAAGAAGATTTTGAGTGTTCAGACCCTTTTGATTTTTAGTTATGTGCTTGATTCATATAATTCTAACTGCAGAATAATTGTAAAACTCAATGCAATATTCTAAACTAATTAAGGTGTAACCAAAAGGGTTTGAAACTTATAGGTTTGAAATGGTCTCCAGAAATAAATTTAGATGCATAATAATAATTCTGTAGTAAGTTTGTAGATTACCACATCAAAAAAATACTCTAAAAACAACAAACAGCCATCAAAAAGAGGTTTCAATGCTAGTTACTATAGAAAATATAGGATATACTGTAAAATCTTCTTTTGATGTTTGATTCAAGCTAATATCAAAATTCCAATGGATGCTGTAAAGGTATCTGTTGGAATTTTTCTTTCTAAGGTCTAACTTGGATGCAATAGGACATCAGCAGTTTAGCTTCTAAATTTTAAATCCATTGATATCACTAGTGTTTTTAGAAATTTAAAAAGTGTATCAAATTCGGAGAATTTTCACTATAAATGAAGCCTCATTTTTGTTAAGCTATTAACTGAAATGAGGTTTTGTAATTGAGAAAAAATTACTTTGCAAAATTAGTAAAATATATGAAGAATGTTTATAATATTGATGATGGATTAAATGAATTAACAGATGGAAGAATTAATCCTACATATGATACCACAAAGGTTGTAACACTTGTACTTTTAGGCTTTTTACTTAGAATAAAAAGTTTTAATGAATTAAATCTGATGATTAAAAATAATGAATTCAGCAAACTATTTCCTAGGGGTACAAGGCTACTACTGGTCGATGCTATTAGAGATACTCTTAAAGTCATTGATATTAAAGGTTTGAAAGAAATAAATGAATATATAATAAAAAGGGCAGTAGAAAATAAAGTTTTTAAAAATGGAACAATTGATGGATATACAGTGGCTGCTATAGATGGAACGAAATTCTTTGGAAGTAATAAGAAAAGTTGTCCAGAATGTTTGAGGAATAAAACTCATTGTTTTCACAGTGGAGCCGTAATGCAATAGTAGGAGATGGGCCAAAGCTTGTTATTGACTTTGAGAATTATAGGGTAGGACAAGATTCTGCATCAAAGGGTGAAGGAGAACAAAATGTAGCAAAAAGACTGCTTACAGATGTAGTAAGCGTTCATAAAAGTTTAATTGAAGTTGTAGTTTATGATGCTCTTGCCTGTAATTCTGTTTGGATTAATCATGCATAGAACAGGGTATTGATGCAATTGTAAGAACAAAGAATAACAATAATAACAGCATTAAAGATGTTAAAAAGAAGGTAAATAAGTCAGAGATAGTTGAAGTTTGGATAGATGAAAAAGGCTTTGAAAAAATTGAGGCATATGAGTCGGTATTTACTATGGACAAGGTATTAGAACCATTACGATTTGTGAAGTATACAATGAAATATCAAAATAAAAAGAGGTCACAAATCATGATTATAACAACTTGTATGGATATGAAACTTAAGACTTTATTCAAAATAATAAGAGCACGTTGGGACATTGAAAATTCTATTTTTAATAATCTGAAAAAAGAATGTGGCTTAGAACATTGCTTTGTACATGGTGGCAAAGCAGTTGAAGCAGTAATTTATTTGATATTTATTGCATCAAACATAATGTAATTATTTCTATTTAGGAGGCTCAGAAATCAATTTTTAACGCAACGAGAAATTGTACGACTTTTATTAAAAGGATTATATCTAATGAATGGCAAATCTGAATTGATTTTTTATGGTACATAAAAAGTAAAAAATATAATATGGAAGAAATAATTTTGGGGTAAGGGGAAAGTCTATCTATTTTTAGAATATTGGATATTTTCAAGCAAGAGCTAATGGAAAATATTTATAAATTTCTGTATAATCATAGCAACAGCTAGATTGCTCACATTAAATAAAATGAAAGGATGATTTAAGTTGGATAAAGATATTTTGAATGAGTATGGTAAGATATTAATATCAGATGTTAGGGATAGAACTATACATTCAATGGATATGATGTTAAGTGGGAAAATGAATGGGGTAACGGCAAAGCGCATATTGGAGAAAGTTTCGAGTTTTAGTGAAAGTCAATTAGAATCATTAAAATGGCTAATACCTAAAATTGTAGATTTAAGTCTACATAATATGCTTGTTATGATTGAGGAAAATGATGAGATTAATGTAGAAATAAGTGCTGGAGATGTATCTAATAATATAAAAGAAGTAAGTGATGGATTGCCTGGAGAATTATATACGGAGGATGGGTGGATAATGAAATATAGCAATGAAAGGTATGAGGAAGGAATATAGGATTTATTTTTAAATATAAATATCACTAAATCAAATATATAAAATTCTTACTGCAACTAACTTTCTATGATAATAATTTAATAAGATATATGGCTAAATCATAAGCTATATATCTTATTTTTACATAAATCAAATTTAATTGTATATAACCTTTGGAAAAATGATATTGTATTCGACAACTTAGTATCCATGACTAAGAATTAATATAGATACTATGATGGAAGTGGTACAATAAAGTAGATACCAAGATAAGATAAAAATATGAAAAGGTGTTTTGCTTTATGAGAATCTATTGATGGCTTTCTTTATAATATTTATTTTGGATGTAAGAAATCTAGTGAAATAAATAACTTGATAGTATAGGTCTCTAAGCTTTAAGGAAATTCAGCTATAGAAAAAATACTCCTAAAAATAACAATGCATATACAATGTACTTATAAAAATAAAGACTAACATTTTAGAGGATTATCTACTTTGTTAGTCTATTTTATTTTAATAAAAACAAAATAGAAAAACGCAAATGATTCTGTAAATATAAAAGCTAGTAATATCAACGATCTACCTATTTGCTAATTTAGTACATAATTATGTGTTTTTTGGTGCGAATTATTAAAATACTATACTTTTGTATAATATACATATTTTATAAAAAACGTATAATATATGGTGATGATGAAAAATTTCATTTATTAGGGGGAAAATAAAAAAACAGAAAAAAGTGTAGGGGGATTTTTAAAAAATATTTTGATTTTAGTACAAGATGGGGGTAAATACATGTTAAAAAAAATTGTATCAATATTAGTTATTTTAATAACATTTCTTCTGAGTCAAGGCGGTGCATTTGCAGATGATTCAACAGACGCATCAAAAATAACTTGGATTGAAGGTCCAAAGACTGTGGATATTGGAAGTGATTTAGCAAAGTTGGATTTGCCTAGTGATTATGTCTTTGCAGATGGAAAAGATGCAAAGGAAATAATGAAGGAAATGGATAATACTGTTACTAATAAGGAACAGGGCATAGTGTTCTCGAAAGACAATACTCAAAACTGGTATGTTCTATTTGAGTTTGATGATATGGGATATGTTAGAGATAATGATGCAGATAAAATAGATGCAGACAAATTATTATCTGAGATAAAAGATGGAACAGAAGAAGATAACAAGGAAAGAGTAAAAAGTGGAAAGTCTACCTTAGACATAATTGGATGGGATGAGACGCCACACTATGACTCTAATACACATAATTTGGTTTGGTCAGTGTTAGCTAAAAGTGATGGTAGAGAAATAATTAATTATAATGTGAGAATTTTGGGCCGTGGAGGAGTAACAGAAGTCACATTGGTTGCAGATAAGGATGAAATGGAAAAGGCTAAACCTAATTTAGAAACTATAGTTAGCAAGTATTCTTATAAAGAAGGTAACAGATACATTGATTATGTAAAAGGAGATAAAGTGGCTCAAGTAGGAGGATTAGCAGCATTAATTGCAGGTGGTGCAGGAGTAGCAAAACTAGGTATATTCGCTAAGATACTTATTGTACTTAAAAAGATATGGATATTAATTATAGTTGGTATAGGAGGAGTATTTAAAAAGATAGCAGGTATATTTAGGAGAAGATCTAAGATTAACAATAGTACTAATTTGAATTCAAATGAAATTGAGTTTAATGAGAATCCTCAAATGGATGCAAAGAATGAAATAGCTTCAACGTCATCTGATTCGCAAGAGGAATCTAATTAGTTATAGATATTTTTAAATAGATGATGAAAGGTTATAGATTAAATAAATCTATAGCCTTTTAACATATATGCAATAATAATTATTTTAAATAAGATAAAAAATTGTCTATAATAATATATCATTAACAAATGGAAATGTAAAAGTGTTCGAAGGTATATTTAAAGAATTTGTAATTAATAATTTACGCTATTTTGATATATCAGGAAAAGAAATTAAAGTTACTCAAGGCTAAAATATAGAATTTATAAGGTGGTTTAGAAAACAGACTACCTTATTTTTATTTGTTAATTCTTTCTGGTTATAATGAAAAATTAGATTAAATTACGCTGATTATTTCTTACGGATAGCTGTAGTAGTAAAAGTAAAAATTAAGCGACGCTTTTAGAAATACCATTTAAGTACAAGAATAAGATGATTCTTATATTGATATACTAGCTAATAAATAACAATACTCAATTCTTGTATTTATGATATAATTAATTAAAATTCTAGATATTTTTTATAAAAGAGATGTAGAATACATAGAATGTTTAACGTTAACATAAAAAAGGGAGAACGAATATGAAAAAGAATAATTATTTATCAACAATTTTAATTCTGATAGCTACTGTATTTAGTTTTTATATTATTGGGAAAAACTTTCTTTCTCAGGTAAATCAGGGAGGGATTAAAACAGCCTTACCACTGCTGATTCCAGCATTAATTCTAATTATTCCTTTAATAGCACTGCTTATAATAATGATAATTAGAGAAGTAAAGTATGGAAAACTTCTTGCTGGCGGGGTAAAAAGTGTTGGAATTATTAAAAAATCAACACAGACAGGAAACTATATAAGGAAACGACCAGAAGTAAAATTTGAGCTTACTATTTTAGAAGAAGATGGTGCTGAGTTCAATGGAGAAGTAATAGCAACTGTTCATTCAGGTGAATTAGAATTTCTTAAAGAGGGAGAGGCAATTCCTATTATCTACAAGAGTAATGATAAAAAGCAGATATATATTGATAGAAAACCAAATATAAATAAGCTTAAAGAGCAAATTAATAAGTATAGAACAAAAAACAATATTAAATAGCTTAAATAATATTTAAAATGAATCTTTGGTATAAACAGCATGATTTTTAGCTAATACTAGCTTTATATGAAAAATACAATAAAGCAAAGGAAGGAGTTAAAATCAGCATATTTTATGCGGATTTTTATGAAAAGATGTTTATACCTAAAAGAATTATATTTGAAAAGGATTCATTGAATTATGAAATAGCTCGAAATATTTTAAATAAGTTTAAAGATAAAGAGGATATTGAAATTATTAATTTGACTTCTAATAAATTGAAGCAGCACATTCCAGGAGAGGATTTTTATTCTCAATATAGGGAAGGGAAAAAGACCTTGGTTGTTGGAATAAAGAAAAGCTTAAAATTTCAATCCTGCAAACCATCAGCCCATTATCAGTTACCATTAGTATCTGGATGCATTGGACAATGTGAATATTGTTACTTGAATACAAAGCTCGGTGATAAGCCATTTGTAAAAGTTCATGTTAATATTGAGGAAATCCTTGCTCAGGCTCAAAAGTATATGAGTGAGAGAGGTAAAGATATAACTATATTTGAAGGAGCTGCTACATCAGATCCTGTTCCTGTGGAACCATATACTCATTCCTTAGAAAGAGCTATAGAGTTTTTTGGGAGCAATGAAAATGCTAGGTTTAGGTTTGTTACTAAATATGATGATGTAGATTCTTTACTTAACTTAAAACATAATGGTCATACAGAAATGAGATTTACTATTAATACTTCATATGTTATAGATCAATATGAGCATGCAACAGCTTCACGTGATTTAAGGATAGAAGCAAGCATTAAAGCAGCCGAGGCCGGATATCCTATAGGTTTTTTAATTGCACCTGTATTTATATATCCAAATTGGAAGGAAGAATATCATGATTTGTTACTAAAATTAAGTAATAGACTTCCAAAGGATTTGAAATTTCCTGTGACCTTTGAAATAATATCTCATAGATACACGAGTACAGCTAAAAATATAATCCTTAAGGTATTTCCAGAAACCAAGTTACCAATGAATGATGAGGAACGTAAGTTTAAATATGGTCAATTCGGATATGGAAAGTATGTATATCAAAAAGAGAATTTAGATGAGATGAAGGAATTTTTTATAAGTGAGATAGAGAGACTATTTGTAAATAAGGAAATTAAATATGTTATATAAATTTGTAAGAAGTTAGATGTAAGCTATATCTTAATCAGGATAGTAGTTTTGCGCTAAATTGCTATAGAATATGTCTGTGAACTTTAGAAATACAGAAGTTTACAGTTATATTTTAAAAGTAATACTGGCACAAGGCTACTATTTTTGCATTATAGCTGCTAATTTTTCATACAAAATAAAATTGCTGGTTATAATACTAAAGATAATAGGATTTTATAGTAAGCTTCTTATAATAGATTTTCTAAATCACATAAGAATTAATTCATATAAAAATTATAAGAATTATCTAAAAAAGTCTTGACTATGTGAATATGGAGGAATATACTAATAACATAGTAAACAGATAAGAATTATACGGAAACTAAAGGAGTGGTTTAAATGTCAAAGATATATAAGAATTTAGCTGAATTAGTAGGAAGAACACCATTATTAGAAGTAGCAAACTATAGTGCAGGAAAAGATTTGAAAGCAACTATATTAACTAAATTAGAATATTTTAATCCAGCAGGAAGCGTTAAAGATAGAATTGCAAAGGCTATGATTGAAGATGCTGAAAAGAAAGGCGTATTAAAGCCAGGATCAGTAATAATTGAACCAACTAGTGGTAACACAGGAATCGGAGTTGCATCTGTAGGTACTGCAAAAGGTTATAAAGTTATAATTGTTATGCCGGAAACAATGAGTGTAGAAAGACGTAGTCTTATAAAAGCTTATGGTGCAGAAATAGTTTTAACAGAAGGAGCTAAAGGAATGAAAGGAGCAATTGCTAAAGCTGATGAATTAGCAAGTGAAACTCCAAATTCATTTATACCAGGACAATTCGTAAATCCAGCTAATCCTGAAATACACAAAAATACAACAGGACCTGAAATTTGGGAAGATACAGATGGAAAAGTTGATATATTTGTTGCAGGTGTAGGAACAGGTGGAACTGTAACAGGTGTTGGAGAATATTTAAAATCTCAAAATCCAAATGTTAAGATTGTAGCAGTAGAGCCAGCAGATTCACCAGTATTATCTGAAGGTAAATCAGGCCCACACAAAATACAAGGCATTGGTGCAGGATTTGTTCCAGATGTTTTAAACACTAAAATATATGATGAAATAATAACAGTAAAAAATGAAGATGCATTTACAGGATCTAGAGAGTTATCTAAAAAAGAAGGATTACTTGTTGGGATTTCTTCAGGAGCTGCTATATTTGCCGCAACTGAACTTGCAAAACGTCCAGAAAACGCTGGAAAGACAATAGTAGCATTATTACCTGATACAGGAGAACGTTACTTATCAACAGCTTTATTTGAAGAAAAATAAAATATGATTGTAAAGAGATTAAAGAATCATTAAATATATATAAGTATTAGAGGTGTTGTGCCAGAAATTAGCACAGTACCTTTTTTTATTTGCATGGAAAGTTATAGAATTATATTAGACTGGAAAATTCATAAAATAAGGAGCTAGGCAGGTTTTAATTGACAATTTACAATGAACAATTGAGAAGTAGCATAGAGACTTTTTATTGTATATGGCATTAAGTAATTAATTAAGTTGAAGATAAAAAAAATTCTGATATAATTAAAGTTACAGGTGTATATACACTTGTAATACGAATCGGAAAGAAGTGTAAATATGAAGGCAGACTTAGTAAACGAAATATTAAAACTGAAAAAAGAGAAGAATGCAGTTATTCTTGCTCATTATTATCAGCCAGGAATCATACAAGAATTAGCAGATTTTGTAGGGGACTCGTATTATTTAAGTGAAGTAGCCAGAGATTGCAGCGAGGAAGTTATAATGTTTTGTGGAGTAAGATTTATGGCAGAAAGTGCAAAGATACTATCTCCGCAGAAAACAGTTTTAATGCCATGTCCTAGTGCTGGCTGCTCAATGGCAGATATGGCTAGTGGTAAGGCGTTACTAGAACTTAAAGAAAAATATCCTGATGCCTATGTTGTATGTTACATAAATTCAACTTACAACGTAAAAGCACATTGTGATGTAGCAGTAACTTCTTCAAGTGCCTTAAAGATATTAAAAAATGTTGAAAATAAACAGATTATGTTTTTACCAGATAGAAATTTAGGACAATATGTTTCGGAGTTTTTCCCAGATAAAGAATTTATATTATGGGATGGATTCTGCAGATGCCATAACAAAATAAGCAGGGAAGACATATTAAAAGTAAAAGCAGAGCATAAGGATGCTAAGGTACTAGTTCATCCTGAATGTCCAAAAGGAATTAGAGATATGGCAGATTATATAGGAAGTACTAGCGGAATAATAGATTATGCAACTAAAGATACGGGAAGTGAATTTATCATAGGAACAGAAGAAGGGATTTTACATGAACTAAAGAAGAAAAATCCAAACAAAAGTTTTTTCATTCCTGGAGATAGAATATGTTGCCAGGATATGAAGAAGACAACCCTTGAGAACATATATGATGCCCTATTAAACATGAATAACGAAATAACCTTAGATGAAGAAACTAGAATAAAGGCTCTAAGATCTTTAGAAAATATGCATAAACTAGGATCTTTAGAGGCTGTAAATAAGTAAGAAGGTTATATATGAATAAATTTGTTGATGTATTAATAGTAGGTTCAGGGGTATCAGGCCTATATTGTGCATTAAACTTAAATAATAATTTAAATGTTTTAGTTGTATGCAAGGACAAAATAGATTGCAGCAATACTTATTTGGCACAAGGAGGAATATCGGTTGCCAGAGATGAAGAGGACATTCCTTTATATATTGAAGATACATTAAAAGCGGGGCAGTATAAGAACAATTTAGAAGCTGTTAAAGTTTTAGCATCTGAATCAAGAGTAAATATAAATAAGCTTATAGAAATGGGGCTTTATTTTGATAGAGATGAGGATGGAAGTTTAAATTATACAAAGGAAGGCGCTCATTCCTTAAATAGAATAGTTCACACAAAGGATAATACAGGAGAAAGCACTGCGAAAATCTTAATTGAAAAAGTAAAACAGAAAGACAATATAAATATTTATGAAGATACTTATTTTATTGATATTATAGAAAAAGAAGGTATATGCATTGGGGCAGTACTTATAAGAGAAAATGAGCAGATAAATATTTATGCAAAGGCTCTAGTACTTGCAACTGGAGGCATAGGTGGCTTGTACAATAATTCAACAAACCAGAGAATTCTAACTGGAGATGGAATAGCAGCTGCAGTGAAACATGATATAGAATTAGAAGATATAAATTATATTCAAATTCACCCAACTGCCTTTTATGAGGAAGAAAAAGATCAAAGGAGATTCTTGATATCTGAATCTTTGAGAGGGGAAGGCGGAATCCTTACTAATATATATGGAAAAAGGTTTATAAATGAACTTTTGCCAAGAGACGTGGTATCTCAAGCTGTATATGAGCAAATTAAGGAAACCGAGACGCCTTATGTGAATTTAGATATAAGATTTTTAGGAGAGGATTATATAAAAAATAGATTTACTACTATTTATAAAGAATGTTTAAAGAGAGGAAATGATATTACAAAGGATTATATTAAGGTTTCACCTGCTCAGCATTTTTTTATGGGAGGAATAAAGGTAGATCTGAATTCGAAAACCTCTATGGAAAATTTATTTGCAGTAGGTGAAACAAGCTGTACAGGAGTACATGGAGCTAACAGGCTTGCAAGCAACTCGCTCCTTGAAGGGCTTGTATTTTCAAGAAGAGCTGCAAAATTTATCAACGATATTGTGGATAAAATGGAAAATAAAGTTTTAACTGTGGATAACTTAAATAAATCTGTAGAAGAAATATCCATGGAGAATAAAGAGCTTGTAAAAGCACTTATAAAAGAAAGAGGTGGCATATTAGATGATCAATTACTTAGTTGTAGATAAGATAATAAAAGCTGCACTTATTGAGGATATTCCAAATGAAGATATAACAACTAATTCAATTATAAACGAAGAAAGCATAGCAACTGTGGAATTGTTATGCAAAGAAGAAGGCATAATTGCAGGGCTTGATGTATTTAAAAGGGTATTTGAGATATTAGGGAATGTAGAAGTAGAATTTTATAAAGGCGATGGAGATAAAGTCTTTCCAAAAGAAAAAGTAGCTTTTTTAAAGGGAAGCACTAGAAATTTATTGATGGGAGAAAGATTAGCATTAAATCTGCTGCAAAGAATGAGTGGAATAGCTACCTTGACAAATAAATTTGTTCAAGAGATATGTCAAACAAATACGAAATTATTAGATACAAGAAAAACAACACCTAATCTTAGAATTTTAGAAAAATATTCAGTGAAAGTTGGGGGAGGCTGCAATCACAGATTTAATTTATCTGATGGAGTGATGCTTAAGGATAATCATATAAGTGCGGCTGGAGGAATAAAAAATGCTGTAGAGCTTGCAAGAGAGAATTCCTCCTTTGTAAGAAAGATTGAAGTTGAAACTGAGAATCTTGAAATGGTAAAGGAAGCATTGGAAGCAAAAGCTGATATAATAATGCTTGATAATATGAGTTTAAGTTTAGCAAAAGAAGCAGTAGAGCTTATAAATAAAAGGGCTTTAATAGAGTTTTCAGGAAACGTGGAATTAAGTAATATTAAAAAAATAGCAGAATTAGGAGTAGATTATATATCAGTTGGGGCTTTAACGCATTCTGCAAAAATACTTGATTTAAGTATGAAGAATTTGACTTTGGTTTAATATATATATCTAAAACAAGAATTAGATTTATGCAACAATTACCGAAATTACATACATATTTGTTTTAGCGGACTTATGAAATTTTCGCTGGAAAGTCATAAATGGGAGCTCGCATCCATTTCTGCATGTTACTCACACAGGTTAAGGATAAGCAACAATTGGAACAATCTCCCGTTAAGAAACTTTGAAACAGCTCAATTTCAAATTCCGATTGTACAAATATGTATGTGATTTCTAGTATAGATGGATAGAAAAGTTTAAGAAGAATATATTATTCATTAATTTATATATATAATACACCAGTTAGGAATGTTGTGAACTACATTTAAATACTAATTATGTTTATAAAGAGAATTCCAATTGATAATCTCTTGTGTCACATTCATATAGTTCTTTGTTTATTTCTTCGGCCTCTTTACATCCTATTGCAAAGTAAAATGCAATTGTTTCCTCAGCAGAACCAGCACAAATGTAAATTTTATCTGCGTTCCATTCTCTTGCTACATTTGCAGAAAGCATAAATAATTTTTTGCCTATTCCTTCATTTCTACATTCTAATGTTATAAACAATTGGTCTAATAAAACATAATTATGCATTTCACCAAAGAACTGGCGATTAATTGTTGCAAAGCCTAATAATTTATTATTGCTATTAAAAGCACCAATTGCACTTCCCTTATTTAAAACAGTTTCTTTTAAATGGCTGATGTGATATTCATAACCATTCGGCCAGTCGCAATCTTGGTAATTTATTTCTACTAATTGGCGTTTTCCATCTACTTCTCTCCAAGCTTTTCCTATATATTGAGATGGGTTCATTTCATTTATACACTGACACTCTTCTAATGTTAATTTTCTATATATAACACTACTCATAAAGGTACCTCCACTTATACTTAATATCTATAATGATCGTCTTAATCTACAATTATGCATATTATACCATAATTGTATTTATGTAAAAAATAATACATGCAAATACTGAAGTTATATACTTTTACTTTGATTAAGGATAAGTTAAAATGCCCAGAATATAAGAATATAAGAATATAAGAATATAAGAATATAAGAAT
>NZ_LZZL01000109.1:0-14680 GCF_002006495.1 Clostridium sp. BL-8 | reverse complement strand
TATTGTAGAATGGTGTTTCCGCTGGCTATACAATATGCCAGAAACTTCTGTTATACTAAGCGGAACTAGCACTCTTGAACAGTTAAAGGATAACCTTAGAATATTTAATCAGGCAAAGCCTAATGTTATGTCAGAAGAAGATCAAAAACTCATTGCCTCAATAAAAAAAGCGTTTGAATCAAAAGCAAGCATAGGTTGTACTGGCTGCCGTTATTGCATGCCATGCCCAAGGGGAGTTAACATCCCTGAAGTTTTTAAGCTTTATAATAAGTATGAAATTGTAAAACCTAATCCAGTAGATAAGGTAGCTTATTCAAGAATGTTACTTTCCTCAGGTGCTGGAGCAGATAAGTGTGTTTCATGTAAATTGTGTATGAAGCACTGCCCACAAAGCTTAGAAATACCTGAGCTACTTAAAAAGGCACATGAGGTTTTAACCGAACCATATTAACATCTATAATAGCAATAAATTATACATTTATTATTTAAGTATAAATTATTTGGATTAGTTCAAGATATTTAAAAGGAGGCTTTAAACATGTCTAATGACTATGAAATTACACAACAAGCTCCAATCCAATCAGGTTTTGGACCTCAAACAACTGCAAAGGAGGTTTTAAATGGAATTAACCTAACTGGTAAAACTGCAATTGTTACTGGAGGATATTCTGGAATTGGATTAGAAACCACTCGTGCTCTAGCTGAAGCAGGTGCAACAGTCATTATACCCGCAAGAACACCAGAGAAAGCTCGTAGCTCAATTGCAAATATGCCTAAGGTTGAACTAGAAGAAATGGATCTAATAAATCCATCATCCATTGATGCATTTTCGCAGAAGTTTCTAGATTCTGGCAGAGCACTTGATATCCTTATCAATAACGCTGGAATCATGGCAGCTCCACTAAACAGAGATTCTCGAGGCTTCGAATCACACTTTGCGACAAACCATCTCGGTCATTTTCAATTGACAGCACGGCTTTGGCCAGCCTTAAAAAAAGCCGGAAAAGCAAGAGTTATTTCTCTTTCATCAACTGGAATCCGCTTTAGTGGTGTAAATTTTGAAGATCCAAACTTTAAAAATAGAGAATATAACAAATGGATAGCATATGGTCAATCTAAATCAGCCAATTCTCTTTTTGCAGTTGCACTTGATAAACGTGGACAAAAATACGGCATTCGTGCCTTTTCAGTTCATCCAGGCAGAATTACTTCAACAGATTTAATACGCTATATGTCAGATGAAGAAAAAAATGCAGGAGGCAGTGAATTTCAAACTACCGAACAGGGCGCTGCAACAAGCGTATGGTGTGCAACCAGTCCTCAACTAGAAGGAAAAGGTGGAGTGTATTGCATGAACGTTGATATTGCAAATGTCATCCAAGAAAGCTCTCTAACAGGAGAACTAGGGCAAATTATGACAGGGGTACTCCCATGGGCAATAGATCCTGAGCTAGCGGAACGCTTATGGAAACTCAGCGAGGACCTTACCGGCGTTATCTTTAAAACTAATTAATTAAAATAAAATGGAATAAAGATTATTTCTAACAAACTCGCCGAAAAATAATGCCATAAACTTTTGTAAATCTAAGGTTTCAATTATCACTACTAAGTTATAAAAAAGGTCAGGACTTCTTATACATCCTGGCCATTTTTTATATTCTTCTTTATTACATCATTTTTTAGTTAAGCAAATGAAGATTATTTTAAATATATTTTTCATAACAGTAAAAAGGAAGTTCTACTCCTGGGAAAAATACTTCTCCAACCTTATTATATCCAAAGTTTTCATATAATTTAAGTGCATTTTTGTTTTCACTGTAAGCATCTAATCTAATGAAATCATAAGCATTTTTATTACAAAATTCCTCAATAAATTTTAATATTGTTTTTGCAATTCCTTTTCCTTGAAAATTAGGATGCACACACAATCTATGAATAGCTAAACTCTTTCCTTCATTGGTGGAAGAAACTATTCTATTAAGACCTTCCTCTTCTTCTTCATTTATTGCAACATAAGCAACTGATCTGTTATTGTGCTTCATAACATAACAATTTCCATCATCAATATCGTTTTCTACAATATCTATAGTAGGATAATATTCATCCCATTGAAATATTCCTTGGCTTTTCATAAGTTCTGTACATTCAGAAATTATACTAATAATATCTGATAAATCTTGCCTTTGACCTTTAATGATATCCATATCTATTTCCCCTTAAAAATCTTTTATCAATTCTTTTTATTACGTTTGAAGTAAATTATAATGCAAAGACATATTCTTCCCCATCATCTGGTATTAATACGTTAGAAGAAATTCCTTTTTCATTAATAAAGTTTCTTAATTCCTCTCTAGATAATGTCCAATGATTGAACGCTTCCATATGACTAGCAATAATTTTTGCCTTGGGTGCAGCTTTACAAACTTCATAAACATCATCTTTTCCCATTACTAAAGGGTTAGAGTTTAAGAATTTATTATTTCCACTGTTTACAACAATAATTTCCGGTTTATGAGTTTCAATAACTTCTTTAACACCTTCATACCATACGGTATCTCCATCTACATATAAAGTTTTTTCATCTTGGTGTTTAAAGACAATACCAGACACATTACCCATAAGCTTTACTATTTCTCCAGTTCCATGCTGCCCATTTGTTTTAGATAATTTAATAGTCTCAAAGATAGTATTTTCGTGTAAAATTTCAATATTTTTAAAACCAATTTTCTTTAATTCTTTAGCATCTATTTCATCTTGCACAAACAATTTTATATTTTTAGGTAATATCTCTTTAGCCACATCATCAAAATGATCTCTATGTAAATGAGTCACAATTACAGCATCTACATTGATAATTTCATCAATTGATGTTGGTAAATTAACTAATGGATTAAATTCATCTTGTCTTAGCGAATTAGGATAAGGTGGATAAGTCCCCTTATCTGCTAAAACTGGGTCGATCAATAACTTTTTTCCTGCATATTGAACGATTATTGTAGCATTTCGAATTTGTTTAATATTCATAATTTCAACTCCTTTTTTATCTACGTACAAGTTTATACTATATAGAATTTGATTTACATAGATAAAATCAAGTCTTTTCATGTTTTAACTTGAATAATGAAAGTAATTATAATTCTTTCTTTTCTATTTAAAAAAGAGCACAAAATACTTATGTTGCTTCATTTATAATAATAGTTAATCTATAATTTACATAGTTATTTAGTTCCACCAAAAATTTATCCAACATTTCGTTAGATGGAAATTTACATTCTAGTAGGTAACAGCCCTCACCACTAATTTTGTAATTATGTATTATATAATTCTCTTGTGAATTTATAAATGAAAGATATGGTTTATGAAAAGTACTTTTAGTATAAATGTTTAACATTACATGAGTAGATAATCCTAACTTTTCTTCATTAACTTTGATGGTATACCCTTCAATAACCCCACTATCCTCTAATTTGGCAACTCTAGCTGAGGCTGCTTGCCCTGTTAAGTGTACCTTTTCACCAAGTTCTTTCATTTTAATTCTGCTATTTTTAGAAAGCTCCTCTAAAATACACTTATCCGTGTTATCTAACATTTTTTCAATTCCTTTCCTTGTTTCACAACTCATTTATTAAATTTAAAAATTTAATAATATCATCTATTTTAAATTTTTTTAAGTATTTTATAAAAATTATTTGCGTATTCTTCTAAAGATATTGAAGAATATTCACACCAATTCTTAGCTAAAAAGTGATCATAAAATATATCAATTAGCACACCTGAAAGTCGCCTGTTTATTTTTGAAATTCTTTCTCTACTCCTTAAAAAATCCGGATGTGAATCCGTAAAAGTATCCATCTTTTTATGCATGAAAATCCCACACTTTATGGAGTATTTAAATTCATCTTCCAAAGACCTATTCACAAAATCTCCAAGAAAATTTCCTAGCATATTTTCTTCACTATTATCTGAAAGACATATATGAGCTAAATAATTCATTTTTTCTTCTTTCAACTTCCAATTATACAATTTTATCATCTTTATTGCCTTCTTGAAATAGAAAAAATTAGTAGTAATTGCTATTGCAGTTATGGTTTCTAGCAAATTCGCTTCACTCATAAAAACCCCCGGGGATTTTTTGTGAAGGAAGAATGACTGAACTTAATATAAAAATCTTTATCAATAAAAAAGAATTTTAACAATGCTCTTGTGCATTATTAAAATTCTTTTTACATAATTATAATTTTTTAACCTTGAATTTATCCTTGTCATTTACTATTTTAATATTTAAATTATTTAATAATTTATCCAAACTTTTTATTTGATTAATATATTTTTTATTATTTTTTTCAATTACCTTTTTTATCATTTTAATTATAGATTCTTTTTCTTCAGCTTCTAATTTAATTCTTTGACATATATATTCTCTGTTAATGTGAATTAATGTAGTCCAAATTTGTTCTTCTACTATGTTGTTAATATTCATCATAACCCAAGTGAAATCTTTTCTTCTATCTTTTACAGGGTATGCCTCCTTAAAGAATTTTATAAAGGCATCTTCTTCTTTAGGCTCCTTTTCAACTACATATTTACCAAACTGATTTTTTAATTCATTTTGAAGATACATAACAGTATTCGGTTTAACTTTATCTGACATCTTCTCAATATTATCATAGATAAAATTATAAGTATCTTGAATCTTTTCTGGGTCAGCCTCACCCTTTTTTAGTATCTTAGCAATATCAATATATTCTAAAATGTTCTTCTTACAATTTAATTCTTTGTTATATAACTTTTCCCATATTTCTTCTGCATTTAAATTTTCTAAGCTTAAGTTTTCTTCCATGCTTACACTCCTTGGTATCTTTTAAGATACTATGTATTAAAATAATTGTACTCGTAAAAATATTTGTAATAAATTATTATCCAGGTACGCGATAATTTTATCACAATAAAATAAAAGGAGCAATTATAATGAATAATATCTTTAGATTTTACTTTTTCTTTAAGAATCACTTAACTTTTAAAATTAAATATTAGTGGTTCTTCATTAAGATTGACGTTATTAAATCCTTCATGCAAAAAATCTGTAAAATGAAATTTTAGAAATTACTTTTATAAGATTCCTACTCATAACTTCAACACTTTTTGATGGTCGTGCCAAATTATCCGCCATCCTTTCTTGAAAATTCGTTTAGAATTTATCATTTATTATTTAGCCTAGTATTTTTTTCTTTGATAGTATTTATCACTTCATTACATAGGATCATCAAAGCACTAATAATACTTAGTACAACTACTCCAATATATAAAAACCTATTGTAAATAAAATTTTCTATAATAGGTAGTAATATTAGAAAGTAAATTATAATTAACGGATAAATTAACTTTCTAAATTTTCGAGTCTCTATAAACTCGGACATACTACCAATAATTAAAAATATTGAAAGTATTGTCTCCATTTTTGCAGATAATCTCACATTAAAAAGTATAGTTATAAACCCAATTATGCCAGCAATAAATATAAGTTTGTTTATTATCATCGTTACTGGTTTTAATTTCATCAATATCATCCCCCATTCTAAAGCATTAGTATATATATAATTGAGTTAATTTACTTTATGTCAAAATGATATTCTTATCGTAAAATTTCATTTATGGTATAAAAAAACACATCATTCATTTAGAATAATGTGGTTTTTAGGATTGAATTTAAGAATATTGCATTCTAAACTAGCTACAAGCCCATTTAAGCATATGGCAAGTTATAACACCCTTAATAATTATTATTGATTATTAATAGCAAAGAATATTAAGACCAGTATTCCAATAACTATAACGCTAGTAATAATTCTTGTAAGCGAATTTCCTTTTGTTAACTGACTTAAATCACCTATCTGCGAACGGTTTACTGAGTCAGTAAAGTTAGCAATTGGATTTTTTTTATATTCTTCTATTTTACGTTTATCTTCTCCATCCATAATTTTATCCTCTATTACTAAATGATTTAGCAAATATACATTTACTACTATCCATTAACAATAACATACTTTGAAATATTATATCTCTCTATTTAATAGCCACTTCTCTCCCCATATTCTTATTGCATATAAAACATTGTCGAAATCTTTTCCCTTTTCTGTTAGGCTATGTTTTAATATAATGTTGAAATATAGCCTTAAAAAATTATAGGTGGATTGTCCACCTATAATGCTCAATGTTGGAACTTATTACATTGCAATTATTCTCCTTGGTGAATAATCACAAACCATAACTTGAATAATAGAGTTATAGCATAACTGTCTAAATATAACGTCTCACTTTATTCATATATTTTATATATTCTTCTCCGAATTTCTTAATACACCATCTTTCTTCTGAAAGAATAATCCAGTGTGCGGATACTTGAAAACAGATTAATAACGCAAATAATATCAAGGAATGTGTTAGCAATGCACACCCTAAAAAATAAATAAAATATGCAATGTACATAGGATTGCGGGATACTCGGTATAATCCATTTAAATTTATTCCATTCATTTTAGGCTTAGCATAATTTAGTATAGATACAGCATATAAAATAATTCCTAAACTATATACTCCTAAACCTATGTAAAACCAATCAGAGTCAGTTTTGATTTTGAGTAATAATAGATATAGTAAAATAAGGACGGTTGTAATTTGATAAACCCAGAATGCTACTTTTTCTCTTCCGATTAATGGAGCAAAGAAACCTGCACGTTTAAGTGATTCTTTGTCTATTATACTTAAAATCCCATACCTAATAAGTATTAGTGGTATTACTGTCAAAAATGCATTCATTTTACCCCACCTTTTAGTTTCTTGCTCTATAACATTTCTATTTTAGTTATTCGTCTTTTCTAACTATTGTTCATTAGATTATAGTCCTGTATAATACTTATTGTAACATAATTTACAAAATATCACACATACATTGATTCTCTATTTTTTAAATCTTTTACTTTGGTATATGAATATACCACATTGCTTTGAACTATAAAGTTTTTAGCCTTTATTATTTCTTTATCTGTATCAAATATTTGAAGCCATTTGAACCACTTAATATAGTTGTTGATATATTTTATTGCAACATCATTAAACCTATTCATCCATTTCTTTAAATTACTGTGTAGAGAATTAATATGTTGAATATGATATAATCCTTCCTTATGTTTACCTCTTTTTATACGTTTGTGTTCTAATGATAAATCATTTGCAAATTGTATATAACTTTTATGACTATCAGTACAAAGTATAGACTCATTGCTTATATATCCATCATATAATTTTTCTAATTCCTTAGAGGTAATTCTACCTTTACATGATAATTCCATGATTAAATTACCCTGTCTATCAATAGCAGTAGCAATGCAGACTTGTTCCTTTGAGATGCCTCTCTTCTTAACTTGTTTGCCTCTTTTACGAGAGTGTCTTGGCATATTTATCTGATTAAATCTTTTTGGTTCTTCATGCAGCTCACCTAATATAAAAAAAGCCAATAATCTAATAAGGGTGATTATGTAGCAAATTCGCTTCGATCACAAAAACCCCCGGGGGTTTTTGTTAAGGAAGAATGACTGAACTTGATACAAATTGATAAGCCGCAGTGCTCAAAGGTAGAACGTAGCATACTAAGCTGTACTTTATTATTCAAGATTTTTTACATATTATCTCGTAATTTCCTTCAAATTTATCTCCTTCTATAAAAAGCTCATATTTATCGGTTTTCTCTATTTTTATATCCTTTTCTCCCTTTTTCCCTGTATCAAACTCATAAATTAAGTTTCCTTGAGAATCAACAAATCTTAGCGATAATTTTCCATCTTTGATAGTTGATTTATAATTAAATCGTATAATATCTCCTTGATTAAAATTAATTGTATAAGGAATTTTTGAAGAATCTGTCCATTCTCTATTTGTACTCATACGCCTAGTTATTGATGTTGTTTTATTATTTTCTTTTATAACTGTGTAGCATGATAATAATGTAATTAATCCAAAAAGTATAATGCATACAAAAGATTTTTGATGAGAATTTAATTTCATGATATCCTCCTTTATTAAAATATTGTGATAAAAATATAATCAGTTTTAAAGAATTATGTATTAGTTTCTTAATAAATCATAGATATTCTACAATCATATAAATACTATGCCATCTTTCCTTCTAAAGATCTTATTTTTACCGGCTATATTCTAATAATAAACATAATTTTCAAAGAATACCTTGTTATATTTCTAAGGATTTTCTAAAGATTATTTAACTTAACTTTATTCTTCCACTATTAAGCTAGATATCCCGAAGGTTTAAATTTTAACCAGTGGATATTTTTCAAGGCAAAATAAAATTAATAAGGAACCGTCAAAAAAATAACTAATAATTATACTTGTACATTTTGTATACTTAACTTGTTATTTTATTTCTGATTCCTTAATTAAAGTAATCTAATAATTATTCCAATAAATTAATAACCTTCTCATCTTTACCACAACACTTTTTATATTTTTTTAAACTACCACATGGACAAGGATCATTTCTTTTTATATCCTTATTTGCCTTTAAGCTAACTACATTTGATTTAATATCATTAGTGGTTGAACCCTTATATCTCCATAACCTAATTTTCTTAACAAATTTATTCATCATACTAGATGCAACATATCTGGCTTCGTCATTTTCAATATTAATTAATTCTATCATTTTATCTACTGCATCTTTAGGTTCATTCTCTTGAACATCAAAAATCAAGTCTTCCATCATAGCTATTAACATGTCTCTATCTACTCTAAACATATTAGTAAACTCTTTATAAAAAGTTTTTCCTGCTTTACTATTATAAACCCAATTTTCTTCTAACATATTTAATAATTCTTCTTTCGAAATCATGGCATAACTTAAATCTTTTTCTGTATCTATATCCTTTAATAGTTCATCAAAATTATCTATTTCATTATTAACAATAAACATTCCTTCTTCTCTATATTCATTGTAGTAATATGTTGCCTCTCTAATTAACTCTTCTAATTCACAATTTTCTATATTCAAATATCTTTCTATTATCTCTTTAGCATCTTTTAGTTTTAAAATACCATATACTTTATTCATTGCCCTAAAGATATTTACAATTTCACTATTGAATTTTATTAAACGTCTATATTCAATATTATTTCTTTCTTTGATTAATCCTTGTACTATTTCAGGCATTAAAAATATCGATATCCCATCTTTTACAATTGGAAAGAGCATTCCTTGCTGTATAAAATATACGCTCTTATCTGCTTCCTCTTCATCAATATCATCAAAATGTTTTACACCTTTGCTATCCACATAACTTCTTAAAATCTTATATCTTTCTTCGTCAAAGAATAAAGCTCTTTTTTCAACCAAATTCTTATATTCTTTAAGTAATGTTTCAATTAATTTTTCTTTATTTAAACCTGATATCTTATTTACTCCAAGATTTCTTGCTATATTATATATTTCATCTTTAGATAAACAATTTATTAATTCATTTAAATCAAAAGAATAAACTCTTTTACTTAGCTTTTTCTCTATTTTATCAGCAAGTTTATCTAACCCATCTTCTATGCTTCTGCAATCCTCACATAGCCAACCATTTTTTTCATCACTAAAATAACTTGCTTGTTCTCCACAGTTTTTGCATTTATTATTTTCTTTTTCCTCTTCATTGCACTTTTTCATCTCAATGCATTTACCTGTATTTTCTTTTCCATTTTTTATTTGTTTATTATAATCATTCTTTTTCTTCAAATAATTCTATCTCCCCTGTATATAAAATCATGCTAATTCCTAAGTACAAATTTGATTTTATATATAAATTAAATTTAAGTCAACAATTCATTAGTACTTTCTATTTTATCTGATAAAATACCAAAGGCTATTTCAAAATTGAAATTAAATTCCTATTTTGAAATAGCCAACTCTTAGTTCTTTATTAATTTTTTAAGAAATTAATCATTCCAATGCAGTCTCAAATTTTACACTTGCCATCTGAACAAGTTCCTAAACTATTATTTTCTTGACTTTGTTCTTCCACTGTAAATTTCTCTATTGGTAATGAGAGTTCTTCTTTTCTTACTTTCTCCAATATCTCTAAAAACAACTCAGGTTGTTGCGCACCAGATATTGCATATTTATTATTAAATACAAAGTAAGGAACACTGTTTATTTTAAGCTTTGAGGCGATTTCTTCGTCCCTTCTCACTTCCGCTCCATACTTATCTGATTCCAATACTTGTAATGCTTTATGAGTATTAAGACCAACTTCACCAGCTAGGCCAGCCAATACTTTATAATCAGATATATTTAGTGAATCTATAAAGTATGCTTTTAAAATTCTTTCTGCTAATTCATTCATCTTTCCTTCTGTTTTTGCATAGTGTGTTATCCTATGTGCATCAAAAGTATTAGTTGGAATTAAATTATCAAAATCATAGTCAAGACCAATAGCCTTAGCTTGTTCAACAATTTGATTATTTGATACTTTAGCTTGCTCTACTGATATGCCATACTTTTTTGCTATTATTTCATGAATATTTCCATCAAATTTCTTTTTAGCCGCTAAATCAAGCTCAAAGCTTCTAAAAACTAATTCAATTTCATTCCTATGTTCAAATTTATTTAAAGCAATTTCTAATCTCCTTTTGCCCATATAGCAAAATGGACACATAAAATCAGACCATACTTCTATTTTCATTTCTAACACTTCCTTCCGAGTATTTATATTATAAAATTTTAATTAAAAATCAAACTTTCTCTTAATTCTCTCATGTTAATTCCTACATTAAATAAATTAATAGAATTATTGCTAATATGGCTAAACCACCTTGCTTTATAAAAATACAAAAACTAAAATTTATCTTTTTTATAGCATTACAAAGCATTTATTACAATTTAATTGTAATAAATGTAATTGCACTTGTCAATATATTTTTGCTGTAATTAGTACATAACTTCAGTAGCAATTATTCTTTATCTGCAGTCCTTTTACCAATTTCGATATCATGTATACTCTACCGAACATTTAAAAGAAAAACTTAATTTTTATAATGTACAATATCTATTGAATAATAAGAGAAAGAGCCTATAACAGCATTTTTACTTATGCGTGTTATAGGCTCTTCGTCTTTGTATCTGGCTCTTTATCTAAACATTAGGCACAATCAAATAAATAACAAGCCCATTTGCCTTAACTATTTCATTTCATCAATTGCAGTTTTACCAGCAATTCTTCCGAAGGTAAATATATCAGTTAATGCATTACCGCCAAGACGGTTACCTGCATGGATACCTCCAGCAACTTCTCCAGCAGCATAAAGATTTTTAATTGGTTTATCATTTTCATCTAATACGTGGGCTTTAGTGTCTATCTTAAGTCCACCCATTGTATGATGAACTGCTGGCTTTCTAGGAGTAGCATAAAACGGTGCTTTTAAAACTTTTAAGCTAAATGTATCCTTATGGAATTCAGGATCAAAACCAGCATCAACATATGAATTATATTTATTAATAGTGTCTACAAGAACTGCAGGATCCATACCAACTTTTACTGCTAGCTTTTCTAGGGTATCGGCTCTAAATAAAGTACCAGCTTCTACCTGACGGTCTAACTTTTCTTGACTTGTATTAGCTGCAGTTTTCTTTATTTCATCATCAGCTATAAGGTAGAATAAACCACCCTGTTCAATTGCAGCTTTTGTTAATACATCTCTTCCAGAGAATTCATTAATAAATCTTTTTCCTTCTTTATTTACCATTACAAAGTTTTCAGGAGGTACTTGAACTCCACTGAATAGTTCACCAGTTTCAGGATCAGCTACAGGCATCATTTGGGTAAAGCCCATTCCTGTAAGCGCTGCTCCTACAGATTTACCAAGTACTATTCCATCACCAGTCATAGCATATGAATTTGTAGTTTTTATATCATCAGCTATTTCATTCCAGTAAGTGTTGTATTCTTTTAGCATCTTTGTGTTTGCACCAAAACCACCACTTGCAAGGACTACTGCTTTTGCATGAACAGTTATCTTTTGGCCATTGACACCAGTTGCTATAACTCCTTTTATTTCACCATCTTCTATGATAAATTCTTTTACAGGGCTATCAGTAATGATTTTTCCTGAGTTATCTTGTACATATTTTGTTAGTGCAAGTATAAATGATGAACCATGGCTTTTTGTAGGCTTATGACCACGACGCCAAAGTGCACCAACTGGAGCAAATACTATGCTCTTATCATATTCAACCCCTATATCTTCTAGCCATTTAACACTTTCTAAAGCTCTATCTGTAAGTATCTTTACTAGGTCATATTGGCCGTATATTGTGTTACCATTAAGGTCAGTTCTTTTACCACCAAAATATGTTTGCATTCTGTGAAGTAGTGGAGAGTCAAATAGATGTCCTTTTTGTGTTTCAAACTTTTTCTTGTACTCTGAAAATTCTTCTCTAAGTGCACGGAAATCATCTATGTATTCTGGATGAATTGAGCTCTCATCTGTATCTAGTAGTTCTTCAATTGTATGTCTTTCTCCTTTATTTTCTTCAAACTGCATCTGCCACTCTGGATCTGCAGCATTGACAGGACCACCTGAACGTATTGTATTTCCACCTACTGCTGGATATTTCTCAAGAACAATAGCACTTTTGCCATTTTGAAGTGCTGTTGCAGCTGCACTTAATCCAGCACCGCCTCCGCCTACAACTACTACATCACAAGTATATTCTTCGTCTTCTTTTATAAGACTGCTAGCAGGCTTTGGACGTCTCTTAAGTATATCAGGGTTAACTCCTGCAAGTTTAACTGCTTTGGCCACACCATCTAATACAGCATTACTAGTTTCAGAAGCACCAGAAAGAGCATCAACATTTAATGTCTGTCCTTCAATTATTTTATCTGGTATTCTTACAAAAACTACATCTGCAAGTCCTTCTGTCTCTCCATCTGTATTTATATCTATACTTTCTATTCTGTCTTCACTAAAGGATACTTTCATTGGAAGACTTCCACTATGACCTATTGCATCTACCTCATATACTCCTGGGTTAAAGGTAAACTCTTCTTCTTCGTTAAGTTGATTTGAAATATTTGCAAAACGCATGAAGCGTAAGAAGCATATTTCTAAGAAGTCTATGGTTCTTTCATTATTTAGATTACCTTCATCATCAAATGCTTTATTTGCACTTCCAAGTAAAAATTCATATCCTGGCATTACATTTGCATCAACACCAGGTGCATCTAATATTTGACGAAGATGTAGCTGTGCACGAGAAGAACCTTGACTATCAAGAGAAGCACCAATGATCATTACTGGTTTGCCAGCAAGTGGGTGAAGATCAAAGCTTAGCCATTCAATTAAGCTTTTAAGACTAGATGGAATTGAGTGATTATACTCAGGAGTAGCTATAATAACACCATCACTTGCTGTAATCTTATTATTGAACATCTGTATCACTTCACTTGAGGATTGATTATCAGATTGATTAAACATAGGAACATCTGTAATCTCAAGTATTTCTATTTCTGCCTTCGACTCAAAGTATTTTTTCATAAACTGAAGTAGTTTACGATTATATGATCTTTTTGCACTAGTTCCAACAATTGCTATAAATTTCATTGATATTAATCCTCCTACTCTTGCCATGTGAATTTTTTAACTTTTTTATGTAAAACTTTTTCTGCTAAAAGTTTTGATGTAATATCTGTAAATAGAAGAAACTCTCTAAAAATTTCATCAAGTTCTGATAGCTTATCTGAATAGATAAGATTTCCTGCGCTATCAAATGCACCTTGTGATTTTCCTAAAAGGAATTCACTGCTTGGCATGATTCTAGCAGCAAGCTCAGGTGAATCAAGTATTTGTCTAAGATGTGCTTGTGCACGAGAAGAACCAAGTGTACCAAGAGAAGCCCCCACTATTAAAACAGGCTTGTCAGTAAGTGCCTGACTAGTGTAACTAATCCATTCAAGAGCACTCTTTAAAACCGCAGGTATGGCATGATCATACTCTGGAGTTGCTATTATTACTCCATTTGCTTTTAAAATTTTATCTGATAATTCTGCTACCTTTTCAGGAACATCAGAATCCTCTGGTTCATTAAAGGCAGGTAAATCCTTAATTTCATATAGTTCTATCTCTGCCTCACTCGAAAAATGCTTTTGCATAAATTGAAGCAGCATACGATTAGTTGACACATCTGAGTTAGTGCCTACAATTGCTAAATACTTCATAGTAATCCCCTTTCTGTATTTCAAAATTTCATATGTTTGATATAATTTTAACATATTAATTATATTGTATCTAATAGTTATTTATTGAAGTTTGATAACATATTTGTTATAATCGAACACAAGAATCAAGTGAAACTTGATTCAGGTGGAGTTTGATCTCCATCTGAATCTTAGTTGAACTTATACCCTCAAGGGGTACCTCGTCTAGGGTCGTGCCACTGTTTCACAAATCACTAATGTGATTTGTATAAGTTCGATTAACCAAATACAAGATTTGGATTCTCATTTATCCCCCGTTTAAAGAAGTGGGGGTATTACAGTGGCTAGACATCAGATAAATGAGTTAAGGCACTATCACATAAATAACAAGTCCACTTGCAAGGCTATTTGGGACTCGTTATTTATTTTCATAT
>NZ_LZZL01000108.1:0-15108 GCF_002006495.1 Clostridium sp. BL-8 | reverse complement strand
ACATCAGACAAAGAAACAGCAATAGAAACAGCATTGAAACCACAAGGTGGAGTTAAAGAAGGAGTAAAAGGAGGAAATCACGGAGATTTCTTAAAGAGTAAATTAGATGCTTTAGTAAGTGCAGGAACAATAACAGCAGATCAAGAAACTGCTGTTATAGAAGCTTTCACTCCTTCAAAATAAAAAATGTACTGATAAGATCTAGAAAAAGATTAAGAAGACTGATATAAATTCTATGAGTGAGTAAAATTTTAAGGCTAGTTATGCAAATGAATAACTAGCCTATTTTATTTTTGTAAAAAAAGAAAATAAAATATTGTATAATAATACTTAGTAATGTATAATTATGCAAAAGGAGAAAAATATATGGATGATATAAAAATTGTTAAAAGATCAGCAACAATAGATGATTTTATTGAGATGAGGCAATCAACTGGCTGGGGATATCCGGAAAGAAAATCGATTTCTAAAGGCCTTAAGAATACATTATTAATAAAAGTATTTTGAAAAATTTAGCTAGAAATTATTTGCATAATTGTATTATTAAAAATTGAATACTATATGTAATGGAAATTTGTTTAATTATAAAAATATTATAAGTAGAAGGAGAATAATTATGGCAGTAAATTTAAGAGGAAGAAGTTTTTTAAAATTATTAGATTTTACACCACAAGAAATTAGATATTTATTAGATTTATCAAAGGAATTAAAAACTCTAAAAAGAACTGGTATTTTGCATGATAAGTTAAAAGGAAAAAACATAGTTCTATTATTTGAAAAGACATCTACAAGAACAAGATGTTCTTTTGAAGTAGCAGGAAGGGATTTGGGAATGGGTGTTACCTATTTAGATTCTGCAGGATCTCAAATGGGCAAAAAAGAAAGTATAGCTGATACAGCAAGAGTTCTTGGAAGAATGTATGATGGAATAGAGTACAGGGGGTTTAGCCAGGAAATAGTTGAAGAACTAGCTAAATATGCTGGAGTTCCAGTTTGGAACGGTCTAACTGATGAATTTCATCCAACCCAAATGATTGCTGATCTTTTAACTATTGAAGAAAAGCTTGGTAGATTAAAAGGTGTTAATTTTGTATACATGGGCGATGCACGAAATAACATGGGAAATTCTCTAATGGTAGCTTGTGCAAAGATGGGAATAAACTTTACCGCATGTGCACCTAAAGAATTATTCCCGGCCGAGGGGCTTGTTGAAACATGTAAAAAGATAGCTATGGAAAGCGGAGCAACAATAATGCTCACAGAAGATGTTGAAGCAGGAACTAAAAATGCTGATGCAATTTATACAGATGTTTGGGTATCAATGGGGGAACCAGATGAAGTTTGGGAAAGCAGATTAAAATTATTGCTTCCATATCAGGTAAATAAAGAAGTTATGAATAATGCAAACAAAGAAGCAATATTTATGCATTGTCTACCAGCTTATCATGATTTGAAGACAAAAGTAGGAAAAGAAGTTGGAGAAAAATTTGGATTAACTGCATTAGAAGTTACCGATGAAGTGTTTGAAGGAAAACAATCAGTAGTATTTGATGAAGCAGAAAATCGTATGCATTCAATTAAAGCTATAATGCTTGCAACTATTGGCATATAATATAAAGAATTGAATGTTTAAACATACGGGGAGGTATGCAATATGATAAACAATATAAATGGCAGGATAACATTAAATAATGGTACAAAAATGCCTTGGCTAGGACTTGGAGTGTTTAGAGTAAAAGATGGTCCTGAATTAGTAAATGCAATAAAACATGCTATTGTGAATGGATATAGAAGTATTGATGGTGCAGCTATATATGGCAATGAAGAAGCTATGGGGGAAGGTATAAGAGAAGGAATTAAAGCAGCAGGAATAAGAAGAGAAGATATGTTTATTACATCTAAGGTATGGAATGCAAATTTAGCATATGAAGATGCATTAAAAGCATATGCTGAAAGTATAAAGAAGATAGGGGTTGAATATTTAGACTTATATCTTATCCATTGGCCAGTAAAAGGGAAATATAAAGAAGGATATAAAGCATTGGAACATTTATATAAAGAAGGACGAGTAAAAGCAATAGGCGTAAGTAATTTCCAAGTTCATCATCTTGAAGATTTAATGAGTGATGCAGAAATCAAACCTGTAATAAATCAAGTGGAATTTCACCCATACTTAACGCAACACAAAGTTAGAGAATACTGCAAAAATAATAATATTCAAGTAGAAGCATGGTCTCCGTTAATGACAGGTAAGTTATTAGATAATGAAGTATTAAAAGAAATTGCAACCAAGTACAATAAGACTACTGCTCAGGTTATATTGCGTTGGGATATAGATAGTGAGGTAGTAACTATACCTAAATCAACTAATAAAGGTAGAATACTTGAAAATTCTAATATATTTGATTTCAGCTTGACAAAAGAGGAGATTGAAAAAATAGATTCCTTAAATAAAGATTTTAGAATAGGTTCCGATCCAGACAATTTCGATTTTTAATATAATAATATAAATGAAGAAGATGGCCTAAAACCAAGAAATTTTCTAGTTTGAGGCCATTTTTTTATTTATGCAGTACATCCTGATATTCCTTATGTGCTGAAAATTCCTTCTCAGCAAACCAACACGTTGGAACTATTTTTTTGTTATTTTCCCTTGCAAAATCAACAACTCTTTTTACCAACTGCTCACCAATATTTTGCCCTCTTAATTCTTGAGATACAAATGTGTGGTCGAGTATAAGTATATTTTCGCTGCTATTAACATAACTTACTACTGCCTTAATGTGATTTTCATCATCACCTAAGTAAAATTTATTAGCACCTTCTTTAAAATCCAATATATAATCACCTCAATTCTTAAATTTGTGTTTTATATTAAAAATACTTCTCTTAAATAAAATATCCAAAGTTTTTTAAAATAATGTACAGAAATTTAAAGTTATTATTATTAATATAATATATTGCTTTCTTTTATTCGGCTAATAGCTTCATTGATTTCATCAACTGGCAATACTAAAGCAAATCTTACATAGCCTTCCCCAAGAGATCCAAAGGCACTGCCAGGTGTACATATAACCCCGGTTTTTTCCATTAGATCCATGCAAAATTCATATGAGCTAGTATATTTAGGCGGAATTGGTGCCCAGGCAAACATTGTCCCTTTACTGTCAGGAACCTTCCAGCCAATACTTGTAAGACCTCTGCATAAAGCATTTCTTCTTTTTTCATATTCTCTGCAATGTTTTTTGACGCTATCTTGTGGCCCAGTTAAGGCAGCAATAGCAGCATGTTGAATAGGTAAAAATATTCCATAATCAATTTGAGTACGGAGCATTTTAAAATGGTTTATAATTTCAGAATTTCCTATTACAAAAGAAACTCGAGATCCAGTTATATTAAAAGATTTTGATAAAGAATAAAATTCAACCCCAACATCTTTAGCGCCCTCATGGGATAAGAATGAACCACCGATTTTCCCATCATAAACAATATCTGAATACGCATTATCATGTATTATGATGATGTTGTATTTCTTTGCAAAGACTATTAATTCATCATAAAATTCAGAGGTTCCACATGCGCAAACAGGATTTAGAGGGTAAGATACAACCATAAATTTAGTTCTACGTAATATATTTTCAGGAATAGATTTTAAATCTGGAAGATAATTATTTTGTGGTAAAAGAGAATAATATTCTATATTGGCTCCAGAAAGATAAGGGCCAATTTCGAAAATCGGATATCCTGGGTTTGGAACAAGGACAACATCTCCTTTGTTGCATAGAGAAAATCCAATATGTGTTAAGCCTTCTTGAGAACCATAGATGGACATAACTTCTTGTTTTGTTATTTTAACATTAAATCTTTTCATATAATATTTACAAATAGCCTCTGATAATTCTGGTAGATCACCTAAGGAATATTTCCAATTATCAGGATTTTGTGCTGCTTCAACTAATGCATCAATAACATGCTTGTCTGGTTTGAAATCAGGTGTACCAACAGATAAATTAAATACTTTTTTCCCACTAGCAATAAGTTTCATTTTTTTCTCATCCAATAGGTTGAAAATTCCTGTTTGAAAATAAGTTAGATTATTAGAAAATTCTATATTCATTTATAAAGCCCCCAAGTATTTTAAATAATGATTTATAATGTTTTTTACATTAATATTATATCACTGAGAAACTTACTAGTATATATTGTCAAAATTTATTTAATATGTGAAAAAAAAAACTATGCTTTCAAATCACAAAATAAAGGTTTATAATAATACCAAATACTAAATTCCAAATAATAACTTATAATATAATATATTGAATAAGATGAAATCTTTTATCAATTTGTGAGGTGATGGTTATGCTAAACATTTTGAGTGGATAAATAATTATAATTAGAATGAAATACAATGTTAACTTTTTTAATTATTTAAAAGCAATTTGAGAGGTTTGATAATAATGAAAACAGAACAAGGATTAGTGATTGAGACTAGCAATGATATGGCAAAAGTTAGAGTCGGGAGGCATAATGATTGTAAAAATTGCGGGGCTTGTCCTGGAAACGACAGTATAATTATAAGCGCAGATAATAAAATAGGAGCAAAACCTGGACAAAGGGTAAGTTTTGAGGTAAAGGAGACTAATGTTTTAAGTGCTGCCTTTATTGTTTTTGTTTTACCATTAATTGCTTTATTTATTGGTGTGATGGTAGGAGGTTTTCTAGGACAATATATTGGGGCAAATATCCGTATGCTTCAAATAATAGGCGGGATAATCGCTCTTATATTAGCTATCATTGCTGTAAAGATATTTGATAAAGCAGCTAACAAAAGCAAAAAGTCCCAGCCAGTAATTGTTCGTATTTTATAATATAATAATTTATTTTATAGAGGTTTGTGAGGCGAGTATAATGTTAAAAAGTTTTCTTGGAGGGATTCATCCTAAAGACAGTAAGAAATATAGCTCGGACAGAGCTATTGAAATTCCACCATTACCTGAAAAGGTAACCATCCCTATGAGCCAGCATATTGGTGCACCTTGTACGCCCTTAGTTAAGGCAGGAGATATGGTTAAAAAGGGACAAGTTATAGGCAGAAGTGATGCCTTTATGCATAGTCCCATTCATGCGTCTATTTCTGGGAAAGTTATTGAAGTTGCAGAAAAACCGCATGCATCAAAAGGAACATGTTTATCAGTTGTAATTCAAAATGATGGGTTAGATGAATGGGTGGAAGGAATTCCATTGAATCGTGACTTTGAGCAGCTACAGGTTCAGGAAATTAAAGACATAATTAAAGATGCAGGAATAGTAGGAATGGGAGGTGCCACTTTTCCCACACATGTAAAGCTTTCCCCAAGTAAAGACAAAAAAATTGATGTTTTTATTTTAAATGCTGCAGAATGTGAACCGTACTTGACAGCAGATTACAGAATGATGCTTGAATATGCAGAACGTATAGTAACTGGTGTAAAAATTGTAATGAAGGTACTTGGAGTTAGTAAAGGTTTCGTAGGCATAGAAGATAATAAACCAGATGCTATAAAGATTATGAAGGAAGCTTTTAAAGGAACTTCGGTAGAAGTAACAGCGTTACCAACAAAGTATCCTCAGGGGGCAGAAAAAATGCTTATAAAAGTGCTTACTGGTCGTGAAGTGCCAACGGGAGGATTACCAATGGATGTTGGTGCAGTTGTGCAAAACGTTGGTACAACAGTTGCAATATGTGATGCAGTAGTAAATGGTATTCCATTAATAGAAAGAGTTACTACAGTTTCAGGTGATGCAATAAGCCAGCCTAAAAATCTTTTATTAAGGATAGGTACAAGTTTTAAAGATGTGATAGATTATTGTGAAGGCTTTAATGCTACTCCAGAAAAAATAATTATGGGCGGGCCAATGATGGGAATTGCTCAATTTTCGTTAGATGTACCTGTAATTAAAGGAGTGTCTGGTATATTAGCTCTGAGTTCAGAAGCTGTTAATTCCGGAGAAGAATCTCCCTGTATTAGGTGTGGCAGATGTGTAAAGGCATGTCCTATGGGCTTAATACCAAGTATGCTAAGTATACTTGGCGAACGTCACAAGTTTGAAGAGGCTAAGGAAGAATACAGTTTATTCAATTGCATAGAATGTGGAAGTTGTGCTTATACGTGTCCTGCAAAAAGAAATATTGTACAGTATGTGAAGTATTTAAAAGCACAAAATCAAGCATTGGCAGCAAAAAATAAATAGGGAGAAGGGATAAAATGAATTCTGAAATTAAAGCACACGAAATAGACACTGCAGGAAATGAAGCAAAAGAAACTAAAGATAAGGGAATTAAAACAAAGGAAATAGAAGTGAAGGAAAGTCTATATACTGTATCAGCATCTCCACATATTCGCTGTGATGAATCAATTTCAAAAATAATGTGGAATGTAAATTTGGCATTAGCGCCTGCTGCTATTTTTGGAATATTTTATTTTGGTATTCCAGCATTTATAAACATGGCAGTTGGAGCAATTTCAGCAGTTGCATTTGAATACTTAGTCGAGAAATTTAGAAAAAAGAAAATCACAGCTTTTGATGGAAGCGCATTTCTAACTGGTCTTTTGCTGGCAATGTCCATTTCACCTAATGTACCACCTACTATGGTGATATTTGGATCATTTATAGCTATTGTAATAGCAAAGCATTCTATGGGAGGACTTGGTTTTAACATCTTTAATCCTGCTCATATTGGAAGAGCAGCTTTAATGGTGTCTTGGCCAGTTGCAATGACTACATGGACAAAGATGACAACGTCTGTAGATGCTGTTAGTAGTGCAACTCCACTGAACATATTAAAGCAGCAAGGATATAGCAAATTAATTGAAACCTTTGGAAGCCAAGGAGAAATGTATAAAGCAATGCTTCTTGGCATGCGAAATGGATCTATTGGAGAAACATCAACTATATTACTTATAATTGGAGGATTATATCTGATATACAAAGGTTACATCAGCTGGCAGGTTCCTGTTTGTATGATAGGAACAGTTGGAATTCTTACTTGGATTTTTGCATCTACAGGTTTATTTACTGGTGATCCATTATTTAATATGATGGCTGGAGGAATTATTATAGGATCCTTCTTTATGGCAACTGATATGGTTACTATTCCAATAACTATAAAGGGACAGATAATCTTTGCGGTAGGAGCTGGAGTAATAACTTCTTTAATAAGATTAATAGGAGGATATCCTGAAGGTGTTTGCTACTCAATATTGCTAATGAATGCAGTAACACCACTAATAGATCGTTTTGTAAAACCAAAAGAGTTTGGAGCAAGGGGGTAGTAAAATGTCAGAAGCAAAGGTTAAAGCTAGTAAAGAATATTCTATTTTTGAAATAGCAATAAATCTGATAATAACTTGTGTAGTGTCTGGATTAATATTAGGAATAGTATATTATGTTACAAATCCAATTGCTACTGCAAAAAAAGAGATATCAAAGCAGGAATCCATGAAAGCATTAGTAAGTGATGCAGACAGCTTCAAAGCAATAGATGGGAAAGATCAATGGTTTGAAGCTGACAAAGGTGGAAAAGCAATTGCATATGTGGTTCCAGGTGAAAGTAAAGGGTATGGAGGAGAAATTAAAATGCTTGTAGCCGTTACTCCAGCTGGAGAGGTAATGGATTATAAAATATTATCACATAATGAAACACCAGGCCTTGGAGATAATGCTACAAAGCAGCCATTCAGAAGTGAATTTAAAGGAAAAAAAGAAGCAAATTTAGTAGTAACAAAAGATGCTTCCGATAAAGATGACATTCAAGCTATGACAGGAGCAACAATTTCATCTAGGGCAGTAACACTGGCTGTTAAAAATGCTGTACATGATGTGACAGAGTTTGCAGGAGGTAAGTAATATGAAAGAAAAGTGGAAAATTTTTAGCAAAGGTTTATATGATGAAAATCCAATATTTATGTTATGCTTAAGTCTTTGTCCTGCATTAGCAGTTACATCATCGGTAATAAATGGTTTGACCATGGGCTTGTGTGTAACATTTGTTATTACATCGAATAATGTAGTTGTATCACTCACAAGAAAATTTGTAAATCCAAAGGTTAGAGTGCCAGTTTATATTACCTTTATAGCTACTATAGTAACAGTGGTAGAGCTTGTGCTTCAGGCAATTTCTCCAGAATTGTATAGTGCTCTTGGAATTTACTTAGACTTAGTAGTTGTTTTTGCAATTATCTTAGCAAGAGCTGAAGTATTTGCATCAAAAAATAAAGTTTTTCCATCGTTTTTAGATGGATTTGGTATGGGATGTGGTTTTACACTTGCTATGCTTTCAATATCTGTAATAAGAGAATTTTTTGGAAGCGGATCAATTCTTGGTTTTAAAATATTAGGTTCATGGTATAATGCACCTTTAATCATGATTTTACCAGCTGGAGCGTTTATACTAATTGGTTATATGATAGGTGCAATTAAGCTTCACAATGAGCATAAAGAAGCCCAAAAATTAAAAGGGGGTAAAGCATAATGAAAGAATATTTTACGCTTTTTATAGGTGCAGTACTTGTAAATAATTTTGTTCTAACAAAATTTTTAGGACTTTGTATATTTTTTGGAGTTTCTAAAAGTCTAAACGCTTCAATAGGAATGGGGATGGCAGTTACTTCAGTTATAACATTAAGCTCAATGCTAGCTTGGGTTGTATATACTTTTGTACTTTTGCCATATAATTTAACATTCTTAACTACAATAGTATTTGTTATACTCATAGCAAGTTTTGTACAATTATTAGAGCTTATTATAAAAAAACAAGCACCTACTTTATATAGCATGTGGGGAATATATCTTCTTTTAATAGCAACAAACTGTATAGTGCTATCAGTTCCACTATTAAGTGTTGAATCAAACTACTCATTTGTTAAAAGCGTAGTTTTCTCAATAGGTTCAGGCATGGGATTTGCACTGGCATTGATACTTATGGCAAGTCTAAGAGAGAAACTGGTGTATGCAGATGTGCCAAAGACGCTTCAAGGAACAGGTATTGCTTTTATATTAGCAGGTATGTTAGCAATGGCATTCCTGGGATTTTCAGGAATGATATAAAGGAGATGAGGATGTAGTATGTTTACTTTAATAATGGTTATTGTAGTATTAGGTGGGCTTGGGATAGTCTTTGGTCTAGTTCTTGCCTTTGCTAATAAAAAATTTGCAATGGAAGTTAATCCACTTATTCATGAAGTAGAGGATATCCTACCTAAGGGCCAATGTGGTGCATGTGGATATGCAGGTTGTGCAGCATATGCAGAGGCAGTAGTTATGAATGAAGAGGTTCCACCTAATTTATGTGTTCCAGGTAAAGATGCAGTGGCAAAACTTGTAGCAGAAATTACAGGAAAAAAGGCTGAAGACGTGGAACCAAGAGTAGCCCATGTAAGATGCAAGGGATCAGCTGATAAGACAAAAGCAAATTATAATTATAAGGGAATAAAAGATTGTAAAGCTGCAAGCTTAATTCAAGGAGGCCCAAAAGGATGCCAGCATGGATGTATGGGATTTGGAACTTGTGTAAACAACTGCCCATTTGGAGCATTAACAATGGGTGAAAATGGACTACCAATCGTTAATGCTAATATATGTACTGGGTGTGGAAAATGTCAAGAAGTATGTCCTAAAAATGTTATAGAATTAATACCATCTAATGCAATTGTAGAAGTAAACTGCAATTCTAAAGACAAAGGTGCTGTAGCTAGAAAGCTTTGTAGTGCATCACCATGCCTTGGCTGTGGTATTTGTGCAAGAAACTGCAGCTATGGAGCAATTGAAGTTAAAAATAATCTGGCTATAGTGAATACCAAGATATGTGTAGAAAACTGCAAAGAAGCTACATGTACAGCAAAATGTCCAACAGGAGCAATACAAATTGCCAGTGAAATAAGCATAATTAAAGAAGTAAGTACCTTATAATTATAGAGAGTTAAATCAAAAGTCTGATTTATTTCTTGTAAGGTTCAGTTTATGCGAGTTAATGGAAAATTATAATGATTACAACTGAAAAAGAGATAAGTTAAGGGAGAAGCCTAAAGAGAAAGTTTGAGAGCCCAAATGAAAAAGACAACTTGTATTTACTCATTACGGAAGTTTAAATAATGAAATTTAAGAGTTGAAATTTTGTCTGGAATTTGGACTCTTACTTACCTCGTTTTTCTAAAATATTTAAAGAGCCTACAGTTTTTTATCCTTTTATAGTCTTTAATAACATAAAAGATTGGAGCAAGCATATGAAGAAAATAATTTGTGTATTACTACCTTGTATTCTAATTGTTTTAAGCTGTAGTTCATGTGGAAATAGCAAAAATAAATATTATGAAAAAAGTAATATAGTTATGGATACAGAAGTGACCTTAAATGCATATGGAGCAAATTCAAAGGAAGCAGTTGAAGAAAGTTTTAAAAGATTAGATGAAATTAATGATATGGCTAGTACTAATATTGCAACTAGTGATGTTTATAAAATAAACAATGCTTCTGGGAAAGAATATGTAAAAGTTCATCCGGAGATCTTAAAGATGATAGAAACTTCATTAAAGTATTCAAAGCTAAGTAATGGAGCATTTGATATTACTACGGGTCCAATAATTAATTTGTGGGGAATAGGTACAGATAATGAGAGATTACCTTCAGATGAAGAAATTAAAGCTGTATTACCATTAGTAGGATATGATAAAATCAGTATTAATGAGGATGATGGTAGTGTTATGCTTAAGGAAAAGGGAATGGCTATAGATTTAGGCGGTATTGCCAAAGGCTTTGCAGCTGATGAAGTTTTAAAAATTTATAAAAAATATAACATAGAAAATGGATTAATAAATTTAGGGGCAAGTTCTATATATGCTCTTGGCAAAAACAAAGACAATAAGAACTGGTCTATTGGGATTAAGCATCCTAGAAGTGAAGATCCAAAAGAATATCTTGGAATAATAACTTTATCTAATGAAGCATTATCAACCTCAGGCGATTATGAAAGATATTTCATAAAAGATAATAAGAGATATCATCATATTATGGATACTAAAACCGGATATCCAGCAGATACAGGTATTATGAGTGATACTATAATCATTAATGGAGATGAGCCAGATAACAACATGCTGGCAGATCTCTTAACTACAACAGTATTTATATTAGGACCTGAAAAAGGATTAGATTTAATAAATAGTCTGCCGGGAGTATCATGTGAAATTACAACATCTGATAATAAAATCTATACATCTAATGATTTTAAAGATAGGATTACAAAATTGAATGATGATTTTAAATTTGTAGACTAAAAAATAAATTGGCATTTGGAAGCAGAAAATTAGAGCTTTCCAAATGTCAATTTTTTATGATAATAATAAGCAATATTTAAAAGTGCAATATATCAATGATAATTTTAAATATTAATATTTTTAAAGTAGGATAGTTTAGACATGTGGTTAACTATAAAATTAGCAGTTATTCCGATAAAAATTCCTGTACCGATGCCTGCTATAGATAAAATAGGAAGATAAAGCATTATAGCTATATTTTGAATTATAGCTGAAGCAACTATTAATTGGCCAACATTATGAAAGAAGGCACCAGCGGCACTTACACCTATAATGCTTACCTTATCTTTAGCAAACCTCATTATGATTATCATGGCAGAGTAACTGAGTAGAGCACCAGCAGCACTATATATGAGAGTTGAAAGATTGCCAGTAAACATAGCTGCTAGTAAGATTCTTATTAATATTATCATTAAAACATCTCTTTTACTATTTAATATGTATAATGAAATTACTGTAATTAAATTTGTTAGTCCAAGTTTTGCACCAGGCGCAATGAATGGAACCGGAATCATGCTTTCAATGGTATAAAGAGCTAAAGCTTGTGATACTAAAAGGCCTATAAATACTATACGAAACGTTTTATTCATTTTATTCACCTCAGTGTGCTTTAATAACATCAATGTCATTGTTATTATTATTGATAGTGCTCTTAATTTCTACCATTAGTTTATGTGGAAGACAAACTAAACTCTCACCAGGTTTAGATATAACCCCAGCCTTTATACAAATTTTATCTTTGCAATCTGCATCTAGTATTCTAATAGAGTCGTTATTTATGTCAATTACATTGTAACCATAGCTAGTTTTAATATTGATTTTATCTTCACCTTTGTGTTCAGACAATGGTATTTTTTTATAAAGCTTGCCATCCAAAGTTATTTCGGCATAAGTCCCAGTATAACTTTTTCCAATTACCATGCCAAAAATAACCTCAGGAATAAAGGATAAAATTATTAATGTAATTATTATGATAATGTCCCATTTTTTAAATATATTAACTTTTTGTATATTTGCATTTAATATCATATAAAATCCTTCTTTAAGTTTATTAGATCTTTAATTATAGACATTTGTATATTTTAAGAATTTTGGGTGAAATTAGGAATGCGTCTTAATTAATATTTTATAATATTTGGCAATTTAAAGCAATGATTACAATAAAATTCCGAAAATTAAATATAAATATAATTTTTAAAATATAGATAAAAATGATAAAATGAATTAAGCTATTTAATAAAGCAACCTTTGACGCTGAATGTATAAAATTTATGGAGGATAAACATGGCGACTACAATTAAAGATGTAGCAAAAGTGCTTGGTATTTCGCACTCAACTGTTTCCAGAGTATTAACTGGCTCTAAATCTGTTAGTGAAGAAACTAGAGAAAAAGTATTAAAAACAGTTAAAGAATTAAATTATATTCCAAACATGAATGCTAGGAGTTTAAAAATAGATAAGGCTTATAATATAGGCGTGTTCTTTTCAACTATAGATAATGGAACCTCGCCATTTGTATTTCAGACAGTAATACATAATGTGTATAGAAATATAGATAGGAAATATAATGTTATTGTAAAAGGAATAGATATGCATGAGGAGCAAACAATAAATCCTAAAAATTATGATGGAATATTAGTAGTAAGTCAGAAAGAAACTGATGATAATTTCATAAAAGAAATTATAGATAATAATATACCAATTGTTGTTATAAATAGAAAAATAGAATATGATGTTGTAAATGTATATACAGATGAAAGTATAGGTACATATAAAGGCGTAGAGGAGCTTATAAGGAAAGGTCATAAAAATATCGCTATTATTGAAGGTGTGGAAGACTTTGATTCTACAAAGATGCGAAGAAAAGGATATTTAGAAGCCTTTAAAGATTATGAAATTAATGTAGATAATGAATTGATAGTAAATGGAGATTTTAGTGTTAAGAGTGGATATATGAAAGCTAAAGAACTTATTAAAAGAAAAAAAGATTTTTCAGCTATCTTTGCTTTTAATGATGAGATGGCAGCTGGGGCAATAAAAGCTCTTGCTGAAGAAGGGATAAGAGTACCAGATGATATTTCAATATTGGGCTTTGATAGAAATGAAATTGGACAGTTTATTATACCAAGCATTACTTCAATTAAAAGACCAATAGGTGAAATATCTAAAGTTGCAATTGATTTATTATTACATTGTATAAATAGTGAAAATAATATAACTAATAGAAAGATATATATGGAATCTAAATTAGAAATCGGTAGCTCCATTAAGCAATGCAAAAAGTAAATAGTTAATACAAAAAACATCATATCAGCAATATGTAGGATATTGAAATAGATATGATGTTTTATAGATTTCATTGAAAATTAAATTAATTTAATGGTTGAAATAACTAATTTGTATATTTTAAATATGTTTACTATGCAAAAATAAAAAAAATTGATTATAGTATTGAAACTATTTACATAAAAATATATAATATAGTTAATAACATGGGCACACGTGTGCCTAAAGTAAAAAGGAGAGAAAAATTATGAAGATGGAAATTAGATATTCAAATCATCCAGAGGATTCAAAACATTATGATACAGAAACATTGAGAAGACATTATTTAGTTGAAAAAGTATTTATAGAAGATGAAGTAAATTTAGTTTATAGTCATAACGATAGAATTATATTTGGTGGTGCTACACCAGTAAAACAAACATTAAAACTTGGAGCTTCTAAAGAATTAGGTACGGATTATTTTCTAGAAAGAAGAGAACTTGGAGTTATTAATGTAGGTGGAGAAGGAACTATTATAACAGATGGAGAAGAGTATAATCTAAAATATAGAGATGGGCTATATGTTGGACAAGGCGTTAAAAATATAGAATTCAAATCGGCTGATCCAAAAAATCCAGCTAAGTTCTACATAAATTCAGCACCTGCTCTTAAATCATATCCTACAGTTAAAATTGATTTAGAGAAAGCTAATAAAATTAAATGCGGCGATGAAATTAATATGAATAAGAGAACTATAAATCAATATGTTCATCCTGCAGTTTGTCAAAGCTGTCAATTAGTAATGGGATTAACAATATTAGAACCAGGAAGTGGTTGGAATACAATGCCATGCCATACCCACGAAAGACGTATGGAGGTATATTTATATCTTAATGTTCCAGAAGATCAAGCAGTATTCCACTTCATGGGAGAAGGACAAGAAACAAGACATATAGTGATGAAGAATGAACAGGCAGTGATTTCGCCAAGCTGGTCAATTCATTCAGGAATTGGAACTCAAAATTATTCATTTATATGGGGAATGTGTGGAGAAAACCAAACATTTGATGATATGGACCATATTAAAATAGAAGATATGAGATAATTATATTTTAGATAATAAATTATAGAGTGGGTGCCTCAAGATGACTTTTGATCGTTTTGAGGCACCTGCTTGTTTAAGAAATTACAATACAAAAGATAAAAGCTGATGAAATTATTTTGGCATATTGTACATAAATTATTGATAAGTTATAAAACAATGCTAAAAAAATTTTTGGATTTTTAATTGCAACACATATACTTCTAGAATTTAATATTGGTTTACTTATATCTATATTGACAGTATTGGATTTTAAGCGTAGGATAAAAATAAAAAAGGTATGTGGGAATTATTCTCAATAAGTTAGTATATATATGTTGCAATTGATTTTCTATATTTAACATTTAGATATTTACTTAGCGGATAGACATCCTAAATGTAATTTTATTA
>NZ_LZZL01000107.1:0-15615 GCF_002006495.1 Clostridium sp. BL-8 | reverse complement strand
TGCTATGATGGAAAATAGGCTGGCAAATGGACTTGTTATTTATTTGATTGTGCCTTATAGTAATGAAGATAAAAATATAGGTAACTTTTAGCTATGTTTTTAATTATTTTATTACAATGAAATGGGAAAGTATTAGAAAGTACTTTCCCTCTTTACTATATTAAAAATGGTTTTGTATATTTATTTCGTGTATTTATTTACTAGATCCATAAATTCGAGTTTATTGGCTTGTAAATAATTATTAAAGTTAGTGTTTTTTTCATCTAAAATTAAAGCAAGCTCATATAAAAATTCTGGAATTTCGCGTGCAAGGATATCACCATAAACAATCCCAAGCCTTGCATTATTATCTTCAAAAGACCCATTTATATGAAGTTCAAAAGCATCTTCAATAGTATCATTCACTTTTTTACGTTTTCCTGTGAATCCAATTGCTCCAACTTCATGAACACCACAAGAATTTGGACATCCTGAAAAATGAAGTCTTGGGAGTACATCTTTTTTAAAGCCTTTGTCTTTAAAATGATTTATTACTTCATTTAAGGTTTTTTGGCTTTCTAAAATTCCAACTTGGCATATTGGAACTCCAATGCAGGAAACACTTTGTTCAAGAGCAGTCTCACCACCAAGACCTTGTGTTATTTTTAATAGTTTTTCGGCTTCACTGCCATCTAAATTTCTAAAATAAATTCCTTCTGTCATAGTGAGTCTTATTTCTAAGTCCTCAATGGATTTTAATTCATCTAAGATTTTTCTTAACTCTTTGATATAAATTTGTCCTCCAATTGGATGGAAATAAACGCTATATAAACCAGGTTGATTTTGTTCATATAGTCTTTGGTGTTTAAAATCTATCTCTTTTCCGTTTTTAATGTATTTTTTTGGTATAATGTTTAAATCTAAATTGTCCTTACTTATCACTTCTTCTAAATGCTTTTTATAAGTTTGGATAAATATATCTTTACCCATTCTTTCAACAATATATCTTATACGAGCTTTATTTCTGTTCTCATAATCACCTTCAGCTATGAACAAATTAGTTATAGCTTCAACGTGATATAAGATTTTACTTGGTTCTATAAGCTCATCGTATTCAACACCAATTTTAGGATCTCTTCCAAGGCCACCGCCAAGATAAACTTTAAAGTATTCCTTATTATCATTAACAATTGCTAGGAACCCTAAATCAGCGATATTACAATGTCCAAGATCTTCAGTGCTACTTGAAAAAGATACCTTGAGCTTTCTTGGTAATTTATATGAAGTTATTTTACTTAAAAAGTGTTTGTTTACAGCTAAAGCATATTGAGTAACATCAAAAGCTTCTAATCTATCAACTCCAGAAAGTGGAGATAAAGCAACGTTTCTTGGAAAATTCCCGCCGCCTCCCCTAGAATATATGTCATTTTCTATTCCAGCTTTCATTATGCTGCAAACTTTATCTATTGATAAATTATGATATTGAACAGCTTCCCTTGTAGTTAAATGGATTTTATCAAGTTCATGTTTTTCTGCTGTATCACATAACCAACTCATTTGAGAGATGTTTGTTATTCCTGAAGGTATTCTAAGTCTTATCATGAACTCTTTTTTGCTACGTTCAGAATATACACCCATTCCACCAGAAACCTTTTTGAAGTCGTTAGCTGAAACTTCGCCTTGTAAAAATTTATTGCCTAATTCTCTGAATTCTTCAATTTCGTCTAATAATTGTTGCTTTAAATTACTCAACAGTATTCCTCCTATTAGTGATATTTTTATTTGTAACATATTATATCATAAGTTTTATAGGAATAGTAAGATATAAAAGTTTTTAATTAGATTTTGTTGTTTATTATAACCTAATAATTGAAATATTATATTTGCAATGAATTTCTAAATCAATTTTTAATGGATAACATTTTAAATATGTAGAGTATTCAAAACAGAAAAATAAAGCTATGATATAATTAATATAAAACTTATGGAGGAAATATATATGAAGGAACTGTTAACCATATATGATGAAAATTTAAAAGAAATTGGTTCTATGTCAAGAGATGAGATTCATAAAAGAGGATTAAAACATAAAGTTGTCCATTGTTGGATAATAGAAAAAGAAGTTAATGATGTATTTATCTATTTTCAGCAAAGATCTTATAGTAAATCAGATTTCCCAGGTATGTATGATATTGCTTGTGCAGGGCACATTGATGCTGGAGAAGAAGCAGAAAATGCAATGTTACGTGAATTAAAAGAAGAAGTTGGATTAAAAATAAATAAAGGTGACTTAAAATATATAGGAAGAAAGTTTGAAACTTTCCAAAAGGATTGTTTCAAAGATGATGAAATATGTGAAATGTATCTTTTGGAAGTAAATAATAGTAACATTTTTATTTTGGGAGAGGAAGTTGAAGATGTAGTAAAAGTATCGCTTAATGAATATAGAAAATGGATTAATGGCGAAATAGAATTATTGAATTCACAATCCATCATTCATGAAAAGAACACTAAAATCCAAAATGAAAATATATGTCCGCATATAAAGGAATATAATGAGCAATTATTTATGTCTATATAAATTAAATAAATGTGAAAACTGCACATTGTGAATATCTTTAATTGATATCATGTGCAGTTTATATTTTGATTAAAAGTAATTTTGATCAAGTATTCTGCTATAAGAATTAAGTGTATCCATACAATTGCTATATTAACTCTCTGATGTTATAATTGTCACAATACTTTCATATAAAAACAAATAATGAAAGAGGGGGTACTATATGGAAAATAAAAATTCAAGAACAGTAAAGTTGATGCAGACTGGACTGCTTGCAGCATTATGCTTCGTATCATTTACTTTTCTTCAAATTAAAATCCCAGTACCAGGCGGAAGTGCAACATCATTTCACGTTGGAAATGCTTTTTGCGTGTTGGCAGCGTTACTTCTTGGCGGATGGTATGGTGGGTTAGCTGGGGCTATAGGAATGACTATCTCGGATCTACTTGATCCTGTATATGCAATAGGTGCACCAAAAACGTTTATATTAAAATTGTGCATTGGTTTAATAACAGGACTAGTTGCACATAGGTATGCTAAAATAGATAAAAGCAATGATAAGAAATATATATTGAAGTGGAGTACTATTGCTGCAATTTGTGGATTGGGTTTTAATATTTTTTCGGATCCTACATTAGGATACTTTTATCAGCAATATGTTATTGGACAACCACAGAAAGTAGCAGATGTTTTGGCAAAATTAAGCGTTGTTACTACTTCTGTTAATGCAGTATTATCTGTAATATTAGCAAGCATCATCTATAATGGTTTAAGACCAATTTTAAAAAGATCAGGTTTATTATTACCTGTGGGAAAAAATTAATTAGAACTAATAAATAGTTGTTAAAGAATTTAAAATATAAATTGCAGAAGCAAAAAAATCCATCAAAATAATTATTGATTTTGATGGTTTTCTTTGTTTGTGAAAAGATAGGTTAGGCCCTGATAATATATTTATAGATAGTTAATAGAATTAGATTCTATCATTTTATGCAACTTGGTAAAGCGGTAATTAGAAAGCTAATGGTATAAAGTATATATAATTTCATAAACTAAATCTATATATTTTGATTTAATTTATTAAATAGAAATTTACTCTTTGATATACAATTTTATAAAAGCAATGTTCGTGTTTATACGAATGTTAGAAAAAAAACCTAGCTTTTTCTTGATTTTTTTCAATATATAAGCTAAAATTACGTAGTAATATGAACTATTAAATAAAAAAAACGAATAATATTCACTTGTATAAATTCAACGATAAGGGTTGAATGTTTCTACCAAGCTACCGTAAATTGCTATAGGGCTATAAGTGTCTACTAAAAAATTATATCAAGGAGAGATGAGTATGAATTATGATTTAATAATAGTAGGTGCTGGACCAGCTGGAATATTTACAGCGTATGAATTAAAGAAGCAGAAGCCGCAAGCTAAGATTCTTTTGATTGAATCTGGAAAAAGCATTGATAAGAGGCATTGTCCAAAGGATAAAACTAAAAAGTGTGTATCTTGCAAGCCTTATTGTCATATCACCACAGGATTTTCTGGAGCAGGAGCATTTTCAGATGGAAAGTTATCATTAAGTCATGAAGTTGGTGGAGATTTACCAGAACTTGCAGGTGTTGACTTAGTACAAGAATACATAGATTATACAGATTCAATATACTTAAGCTTCGGTGCGGATACTAAAGTTGAAGGTGTAGGGAATAATGAAGCAATTAAAGAAATAAGAAGAAAAGCCATTCAAGGTGGTTTAAAACTAGTAGATTGTCCAATAAGACATTTAGGGACTGAAAAAGCTCAAGAAATATATTTAAAAATTCAAAATCACTTATTGGATGCTGGAGTGGAAATTAAATTTGATACTACAGTTAAAAATCTTTTAATAGAGAACAATGAAATATATGGAGTTTTAATATCAGATTCCTTAACTAGAAGTAAGGATGAGGAAGTCTTTTCTAATAAAGTTGTGGTTGCAACAGGAAGAAAGGGTGCTGACTGGTTAAAGGAAATGTGCGTTGAACATGATATAAAGCATAGCGCAGGACCAGTTGATATTGGAGTTAGAGTAGAACTTAGAAATGAAGTTATGGAAAGCGTAAATAATGTACTTTATGAATCTAAGCTTATAGGACATCCAGCACCATTTAAAGATAAGGTTAGAACTTTCTGTCAAAATCCGGGAGGCTTTGTCAGCCAAGAAAATTACGATAATAACTTAGCTATAGTTAATGGTCATTCTTATAAGGATAAAAAGTCTGACAATACCAATCTTGCAATATTGAGTTCACATAATTTTTCAGCACCATTTAATGAACCTATCGAATATGGTCAAAAGGTTGCAGAACTTGTTAATATGCTTGGAAATGGAAAAATATTAGTTCAACGATATGGCGATATATTAGATGGTAAAAGAACTTGGGAAAAAGAATTATATGAATCAAATGTTAGACATACTTTGCCAGATGCAGAAGCAGGGGATTTAACATCTGCAATACCATATAGAACTATGACAAATATTCTAAAGTTTATTGAAGCTATGGATATAGTAGTTCCAGGTTTTGCGAGCAGAGAAACGTTATTATATGGTCCAGAGATTAAATTTTATAGCAATAGAATTAATTTAGACAAAAATTTTGAGACAAATATAAAAGGCCTGCATTGTCTAGGAGATTCAAGTGGTTGGACACGAGGCTTGATGATGGCCTCAGCCATGGGTGTAATCATGGGAGAAAAGCTTTCAAATATTGAATAATACTGGGTTTAAACTATTTTTGAAATTTATATATTAATGTTTTGTGATAACATACATTATAAAAACACTGACTCTATTTTTTGAAATGGAGAAGGTGTTTTTTGTTATTTAAAGATATTTTAAACGAATTTATTTATGAATTGAAATTAAGAAATTATAGTAATAAAACTATTAATTCTTATATATCCGATATGAATTTATTTTTTAAGTTCGTAAAAGAAAAATATACAATAACACAATTAGAGGAATTAACTTTAATAATAATGAAAACATTTTAGTTGTAAAAGAATAAATAAAAAAAGAATGACTTATTTAGGGGAATAAGTCATTCTTTTTTTGATAAGGGTAAATAATAATGCTTTAATTACTTTATGCTTTAAGTATATAAGATTATTGTGACAGTATTATGTCAATTATATTAACTCAATATAAACTATTAGTAAATTAAATACAAAATAAAAAGGATAACCATTTAATAGTTATCCTGAATACTGTGTTATATATATTATTATTATTATTATTTTAGGGGAAATAATAATGCTTTAACTGTCATTATAGTTTTATTATATTACTGGTTTGTGACAGGATTATGTCAAATATATTAACTCAATATAAATTATAAATAAATATAAATAAAAGATAGAACGAGCCACTCGGTAGATAATAACAATTGTACATGCTATAATTAAATTATTAAAATACAAGATTTTGAAAGACAGAGGATTAAGTTTATGGAAATAAAAAATCAAATTCCAATATTTAAAATATTGGCAATATTATGTTCGGGATTATTAGGGTATATAGCGGGTTTGTTTGTATACAGTTAAATATAAATATTATTATTGATAATAGACTAAGGAACTATAAAAATTTCTTAGTCTTATTTTTTATAACAATTAACCTAAAATGGTTATCCTACAATGTAAGACGTAATAAGCAATTGAGTAAACAAATTGAACAGTTGAATATTGCCTAAAGCATCAATAGTAAATAATTCCGGAAATGCTGTAGGAGACACATATATTATTTTTGCGGTACACTACGGTGATTATACATGTCTATTGTGTATGCAAACTGGATATACAAGAATTGCATACAAGTCTTTAACTAACAGCTAGTACAAATGATAGTACTGAAGAAATTTCAAATTTTACTGATTCAATTAAGTTGCACAAATAGCCATATAAGGTAGATTCGGATAAAAATGTTTAGTTCGTTTTTATTTTTCATAATCAATAATTTTAAATTTATTGATTTTTTTGCATTAATGTAATAATATATACATACAAAGACATAAAATTATACAAAAATATAAAAAATGTGGAAACGGTGAAAAATTCTCTCTATATGGGCACTTTGAGAATTTGGAGTTAATAGTGCAACCGACCAATTTAAGCTAATATTTTTTGATTAGTTTAAGTTGTTTTTTTTTGTTCATATTATGAAAATGGTTTTATATTAAAAAATTAATTATTAGATTTAGTATGGAATTTATATTATAAAATAAAAAAGAGAGGTTGAAAAATATGAATGAAAAGCAAAAAAATATATTAGTAGTTGAGGATAATTCAAGTGTTAGAAAGTTTATAAGGCTTATTTTAGAAAAGGCAAATTATAATGTATATGAAACCTGCGATGGCGAAGAAGGCACTGAGATATATAAAAAATTAGGTAACATTGATTTGGTGATTACGGATATATATATGCCAAAAAAAACTGGATTGGAACTTGTAGTAGAACTAAGAGAAGAAAATAAAGACATAAAAGTAATTGTCCTTTCAGATGGTGGGGAGAATAATTTTTCTAATGAATTACGTGTTTGCGAAGCATTAGGTGCTACTTATTTTATAAAAAAAGACATGATTATTGATGAGCTAACTAAACTAGTAAATAAAATACTTTCAGAATAATATATAATTATGAATATAAACATATTGAAGAACTTAGTTATAAAAGAGTGTAAGCTTTGCTGGATTCTTTTTATCTTTTAAAATAATAATTATTATTAGTATATATTGAATATTTAGTAATAATGTGTTATTATATAAACAAACATAATAATACTAATAGATATTCCCAAGTCTATTAGAAAACATCTATATTTACAAAATAAGAGTAGTAGAGAGGAATCTTTGTTGCTCTTATTTTTTTGTTTAAATTTTATGTTGAAATATATGAATTAATATGCTCTACAATATAATAAAACATTGTATGATGATAACATACAAATAAGAAAAAAATAGAGTGAGTTTAATATATAAATAGTTCTTAAACGCTGTATTTTCTATAACATTCATTTATAAGATATAAAATTTCTATATTGGTTAATACAAGAGTAAAAAATATAGAAATATGCAGAATTAAAGAATCTTATATATAAGAAAATAGAATGTGTTGATACATGATAAGCACCCTAAAGAAAGATATGTAGGTATATCTCCGTATTTAAAAAAGAGATTATTAAATATAAAAGAATTAGATAGGACCATATTAAAAATAAGAATGTAAAAGATGGCTACTACTTTTTATCGTAGTGTTAAAAATGCTTTCAGACTGCTATATAAATAGAGACGTAAATAAAGCCAATGCTAGTTAAAGTAAAGTAGTTATTCTAAAAGTTAGTTAAAATTAGCTTTTGGAAGTTTTGAATGATAAACTTCATGCATTATCTTATGATATATAACAATGTGCTTGTCTAAGTTTTGAGAAATAATAATAACAAATTTATTATTAGGTAAAAGAAAATTTAACATTTTATTTAGAATAGATTTTCTTAAAAATATTCTAAATTTTAACTGAAACAATTTTAACTTAATCATAATAACACCTCTTTTTACTAATTTATACATATAGTTATTATAAACTACATGAAACGATTTTTCAAAATAAACTATAATGCAAATTATGACATGTATTTACAATTTTATGCTGGAATATAATAATATGTATAGTAAATACCTCTTACTAATTATGTAAGTTTACCATGTTATTGTTACAGTTATGTTACAACAATATGGTAAAATTGTATTTTACTAAGTAAAAAAATTCGCTGAAATATAAAAAAGTATAATAATTAATGAATGTACATAAAATATGCTTAAGTAATATTTGGAGGTAGAATTATGGATGAAGAAATAATAATTCAACACATTCAAGTTTTATGTGATGAAAATAAATTGTTATATTCAAATAATAAGATAGTTGTAGCACCAGATTTTGAAATAGAAATTCGTATAAATTTAAGTCGACAAAGTATCCATTTTCAGGAGTATATTGATGATAGTGGCTTTAATAGCTGCGTTATAAATTATACTATAAATAGAATGTATAGGTGTTATTATTTGGATAAATACAAAGATTTTAGTGAATTAGGAAATGCCATAGAATATTATATTAAAATAGTATTAGAAAATTATAAGAAAGCATTTAAAAGCTAACAAGAAAAGAAGTGTGTTTAATTTTATATGTTAATGAAATAAAGATAGACTGAGTATTTTGTGAGAGTCTATCTTTATTTTAGTAATAGAAGTTATTTAATATTAATCATATAAGCCAGCGTTTATTAGTCTTTTTCTAATTTTAGGCCCTATCAAGGAAGAGATTAATATTTTTATTATATCTCCAGGAATAAAAGGGATAACACCAGCAGAGAAAGCTGTATTAAAAGGAATCTTTGCAACATATGCTAGCCAGGCAGTACCAAATAAGTATGTAACTATGGTACCTAATGTCATTCCTATAAAGCACATATAGATTTTATCTGAAAATCTATCAATAAATAAGCCGCTTATAAATGCCATAAAAATAAATCCGATCAAATAACCACCTGTTGGTCCAGCTAGCTTAGCAAATCCGCCAGAAAATCCTGAAAATACTGGAAGCCCTATAACACCTATTAAAAGATAAACTATGTAGCTAATAGTTCCTTTTTTTTGCCCTAATGAATATATTGCAATATAAATTACCAAATTAGTCAATGAAATTGGTACTAGTCCAATTGGTAGTGAAAGTGGTCCTAAGACGCAAGTGACGGCTGTCATTACAGCAATTAAAGTCAATTGACGAGTGCTCATTTTATTAATATTTTCCATAATTTCAGTCTCCTTATAATTTTGTATTAAATGTTATTTTATTTTTCAATGTTAAAGCCAAGGTCTGTTAGCATAATTTTATCTTGGTATGTATTATTCCCTACTGTAGTTAACATATCTCCAGTAATTGTTGCATTAGCACCGGAACAGAAAATTCTTTTGCCGCCATCTTTGAAATAGCTTCTTCCAGCAGCCATACGAATATATGATGTCGGATTTAAGTAACGAAAAATTGCTATTGTACGTAAAATATCTTCTATAGAAATTCTTTTTACAGTTTCTAAAGGAGTGCCTTTTATAGGCATTAATACGTTAATTGGTATAGATACAACATTAAGTTCGTATAAGCTCACTGCCATGTCAATTCTGTCTTCCCAAGTTTCACCCATTCCTATTATTCCACCAGAGCAAACTTTAAATCCAGCTTTTTGAGCTAGTTTAATTTCTCTTATCTTATCCTCATATGAATGTGTAGTACAGATATTCTGAAAATTTCTTTTTGAAGTTTCAATGTTTGAATGATACATTGTGACTCCGGCTTCTTTTAAACGAATAAATTCATCTTCTGATAGAAAGCCATGTGAAGCACATAAGTTTATTGAGCATTCTTCGCTCATTCTTTTATAAGCTTGTACAGCTTTATCAAAATCTGCACCATTTAAAGCTCTTCCTGCTGTTACGATAGAGTAACGATGAACACCATTCGCTTCATTTCGTTTGCAATCTTCTATAATTACGTCTTGATCTAAGAAGCCATACTCTTTAATTTCAGTATTATGGTGAGCAGATTGAGCACAAAATTTACAGTTTTCACTGCATCCACCGCTGCGCCCATTAATTATGGTACAAAGATCAACTTTATCACCACATAATTTTTTACGAATTTTATCTGCTCCCATGCATAGTTCTTCTAAGTCAGTAGTTAGCAAGAAGTCTAAGTCATCATTTCTGTTTAGGCGTCTGCCGTTTATAATTTCTTTGGTTAGTTCTATCATATTTATTCACTCCCTAACTAATTTCCCAAATGAATTTAAATTAAGTATAGTATTTGATCGATATATTGTCAACTATGTTTTTTGACATGGTTAACAATTGTTGTGGAATTATGTGCAGAGCAAAGAATAAAAAGTAAGTTAAATATTGAAAAATATAAATCAAAATGTGTTGACCATAATGGTCAATGATGCTATAATCCTCTTAAATCATATGATTAACAAATTTTTATTATTTTGTTTTGAGAGAAGGTAGAAGTATGCTTTCAAAGTTTTTAAATTTAAATCCAGAAAAACAAAGTCGTATTTTAAATGCAGCCATGAAAGAATTTGCTGCAAAAGGTTATGAAAATGCATCTACAAATGAAATTGTTAAAGAAGCTGAAATATCAAAGGGATTGTTATTTCACTATTTCAATAACAAGAAACAATTATTTTTATTTTTATATGATTACTGCATAGATATTAATATGAACGAATTTTATAAAAAAATTGACTTGAAGGAAAGAGATTTTTTTGCAAGATTACGTCAGACTCAGTGTATTAAAATGGAGTTATTAAATAAATACCCTGAAATGTTTAAATTCATTGAGGCTGCAAATATGGAAAATAGTGAAATAAAAAATGATTTAGATAATATTAATAAAGAAGAATTGGAAAATGCATCAAGAAGAATATTTGAAGAAATTGATATTTCTAAGTTTAAAGATGATATAGATATAAATAAGGCTATAAATATTATCATGTGGACTTTTCAAGGATTTAACAATAAAGTACTGAGAGAAGCGAAGGTTTCAGATTTAAAGCAAATTGAATATAACAAAGCTTTTGATGAAGCAGATATTTATATAGAAATGCTTAAAAACTGTTTTTATAAGTGAAACTAAGGATGAAAAGGGAGGAACCAATATGATAGATATGGTTAAAAGCTTTAAAGAACTAACTCCAGAACTTCAATTACTAGCAGGCGGAAAAGGAAGTATGCTTTCTAAAATGTTTCAAAGTGGATATCCTGTGCCAGCTGGATTTGTAGTTTTACCATCAGCTTTTAAAGAAAATAAGCTTGATGACACTGCTTGGAATGAAATCAAATCTAATTTAGAGAAAATTAGGAAAGATAATGAAGGAGCATTATTTGCTGTAAGGTCATCTGCATTAAGTGAGGATTCAGCTCAGGCTTCTTTTGCAGGGGAATTTGAAACAGTTTTAAATGTAAAAACTGATGAAGATGTTCAAGAAGCTATATATGAAGTTTTCAAATCAAGAGAATCAGAAAGAGTTAAGGCATATAGTTCTGTTCAAGGGATGGAACAATCTCACCAGATTGCAGTAGTAATCCAACTCATGGTTCAGTCAGAGATTTCAGGGGTGTTGTTTACTGCTGATCCTATTACAGGGAGTCATGAGTATATGAATGGTAATTTTGTTTTTGGATTAGGAGAACAGCTTGTTTCGGGAGAAGCCAATGCATATCACTTTAAAATAAAAAGACCTAAAAAAGATTATGATGGACCAGATGAATTTAAGAAATATGCTTCAGAATTATACAAGTATGCATCAAAGCTTCAAAAAGAATATGGTATGCATCAAGATATTGAATGGGCGGTAGAAAAAGAAAAATTATATATACTTCAAGCAAGGCCTATTACAACCTTAATAACAGGCAATCCAGATACCTATGAATGGAATGATACTCTAAATGGAGACTTCTTATGGACAAATACCAATGTAGGTGAAGCCATGTCAGATGTTTTTACACCGTTAAGCTGGTCTATAATAAGGGCATTAGATGAAGAACAGATGACTATTCCTGGATATTATTTATTTTCTGGTAATATTTACGGAAGGGCATATACAAATATAAGCTATGCATTATCTTTATATCCAGCAATAGGTAAGGATATAGAGCCATTACTAAAAATAATGAGTGAAGTATTTGGCCAAATGCCTAAAGAAGCAAATATCCCAATTTACCCTTTTTCAAAAATAGATTTAATAAAGGGAATGGCACCAAGGTTAAAACATCGTTTGGAGAATATCGTTAAAGCTTCTAGAGAAACTTCAGAGCATCTAAAAAAATCTCCTGAGTGGTGTATGCAGATTACTAGAAGGCTTGAGGAAGTTAAGACAAAAGAAGAATTAATAGATCTATGGGAAAATGAAGTTCTACCTTTTAATTTTAAAGCATTATGGGTTGCGCTTGCAGGTGGGCGTAAAATGGTTCTCGCTAATAAGCTTAAAGATGAACTTACAAATTTAGTAGGAACTGAAGATACAAATACATTAATGTCTAACTTTAGAGGAGATTCTGATCTCGAAAGTTTAGGTCCAATTGTGGGTATATCAAAGATAATAAACGGAGAAATGAGTTATGAAGAATATAAGATGAAATATGGACATCGTGGACCGCATGAATTTGAATTATCTATACCTCATCCAGGAGAAGATGAATCTTGGATTGAGAAACAAATTGAGGAATTTAAAAAATCAAACACTGATGTAGCAGGAATGCTTAAAAAACAACAAAATCAATATGAAGAATCCATTAAGAGATTGGAAAAAGGTTTTCCTAAAGAGGCAAGGAATATTAAGGAGAAAATAGTAAAAGTTGCACAAGCGGCTAGGCTTAGAGAATCTGTACGTTCAGAATGGACTAGAGTCTTTAGAGTTAACCGCGCTTTTGCTCTTAAAGCTGGTGAACTTACTGATATTTTGGATGATGTATTTTTTCTTTATATTAATGAAGTTTTGGATCTGCTTCGGAATAATAATTCAGCACTAAGCCATATTGAAATCAGAAAAGAAAATTATAATAAATATAAGAAACTTCCGGCTCTACCATCAATCATACGTGGAAGATTTGATGCTTTTAAATGGGCAGAAGATCCTAATAGAAGAGTAGATTATTATGATGCAACCGTTCCTATTACTATATCTGACTCAGAAATTCTTAAAGGCTTTGCTGGAGCAGCAGGGAGGGTAGAGGGAACTGTACATCTTTTGATAAATCCTGAAGAGGGTGAAAAACTTAAAAAAGGCGAAATTTTAGTTGCATCAACAACAAATGTTGGATGGACCCCTCTTTTCCCAAAGGCTTCGGCTATAATTACTGATATTGGAGCACCATTATCTCATGCTGCAATAGTAGCCAGAGAGCTTGGAATTCCAGCTGTTGTGGGATGTGGAAATGCAACTGCAAGACTCAAAACAGGAGATAGAGTTGTAGTTGATGGTGGACATGGAATTGTACAAATTTTAAAATAGAGATTAATGATATTACCCTCTGTATAAGAAAGCTACTTATACAGAGGGTAACATATTGCAATTTGTTATATAATTAAACAGTAGTTTTTAAATTAAGGATTTCATGAACACCATTTTTATATCCACCAGCATCTCTTAAAGACTCACCAATTTTTTTGCTGTTTATTTTAAAATCACTATTAGAAAGAACTTTAGTTACTGAATCGTTTAGTATTTCAGGGGTGATTTCATTTTTATCAAGAACAATTCCAGCACCAAGTTCAGCAACTCTATTAGCTACAAAGGGCTGATCCACAGATTGAGGAATAAGGATAAGTGGGATATCGTAATATAAACCTTCATTTGTACTATTCATACCCCCATGAGTAATAAATACATCAGAATGTTTTAATATTTCAAGTTGTGGTACATAATTACGGACAATAAAGTTTGATGGAATATAGCTTAAGCTAGTAATATCAGTAGTTTTACCCACAGACATAACAACTTTGACATCCATATTACTAAAAGCTTTAAAGCAATTTTCGTAAAAATCTATAGAATTATTGAATATTGTTCCTAAGGAGATATAAACAATCTTTTGATTGTCATTTTTTAAGTCGATATTAATGTCCTCGTTCCTACTAATTATAGATGGACCAATAAATTTATAGCTCTCATCAAAGTTATCTCCATAAGGCTGAAAATACCTAGAAGTGTATACGAGGTTAATCATACCTCTTTTGGTGAATCTATTGGAGAAATCAGGGAAGTTAATATTATATTTTTCCTTTAGTTCACTTATAAAGTTTTTATAAGTTGAGCTATTTAAAATTTCCTTCATTTTGGGTTTGAAACCTTGAAATCTACGTTTAAGTTCATCAGAAAGTGGTGAGTTGAATACATTTTCTATTAGTTCTTTATTTATTGCAAATGTGGTGGTTGAAGTAATTGTAGGAATATTTAGTGCTTTTCCTATTTCCTCACCTAAAATGAATGACGAATCGTAAATTACATAATCATATTTTTCATTTGAATTAAAAACAACTTCAACTATTTCTTTAAATGTGTTTAAAGCGTTTAATAAGCCTTCATTGCTTTCTAAATCTAATCCACAATTAATAAAATTTGATACGTTAAATGAATTTCTATGACCAATAAATTTAGCACCTGTTTTCTCAATCTTATCTCTAAACTCTTCACCAGCTATATATGTAACATGTTCTCCGCTATTGATTAATTCTTTTACTATACCTATAGTTGGGTTAATATGTCCATGACCTAACATATTTATAAACAATGCTGTTGACACTTCTATCACTCCTTCACTTGGGTACAATCAAATAAATAACAAGTTCATTTGCCTTAAACATATTTAATTGCCATATGAATAAATCTATTATCTTTTAATATTTTGATACAAAAAGTTTATAATATGTGTTGTATATTTTAGAGAAGTTGGATTTCACTAATAAGAAAATATAATTTTAAAATTAATGTAATTATAAGTATCTTGTATTAAAACAAATAATTTAAACAAAAAAATAAAGCCAATACCTTAAAAGTATTGACTAAATCTTTCTAAACATTATATCCAAAATACCGGTACTCTAATTTTGACGCCTATCTCTCGATAGGTGGGTGCCCTCACAGATGATTCAATCGCCTTCAATGCCATATAAAAGGACTCACAAGAAAGTACATTTCTTCATCTAAATATTGAACTCCCAAAATGTAAATGTAGGTTCAAAATAAGAGCTTAACGAATATCCCAGAAATAATAACCAAAATCATCTACAAAGTAGCTGTTTTCTTGATGTGAGATTATAATAACATATTTAAAATTTTCATGCAAGCAATAATTTTATAGAAATTTAAACCAAAGGAATCAGCATGTAGATAACTATTGAGGTTTAAGGCACAATCAAAAAAATAACAGGCCAGTATGCTTGCCTATTTTGTGTCATACTGCGTCAGCAAATTTTACTAATAGAC
>NZ_LZZL01000106.1:0-15631 GCF_002006495.1 Clostridium sp. BL-8 | reverse complement strand
AAAATAACAGACCAGTATGCTTGCCTATTTTGTGTCATACTGCGTCAGCAAATTTCACTAATAGACCCCCCTATGAGAAAAATTTACTTCCTTGCTTAGCGCAAGATATGTGTCGCATCTTTGATCTATTATTTTCTTTCATGTGTTTAATTTTAAAATTGTGTATGAATAATTTCATTTATATTAATTATAAAATATTTATAATTTGCCGTATATGGTATAAAAGTACCATTCTTTATACTACATTCTTTAAATGAAGTTATATTTTAACAACTAAACGTGTGCCATTATACTATTCCTTTTTATCTATATTTATCATATAAGGCTCAGTATTTTCTGCAGCCACTCCAACATTTAGTTCATGTATTTTTTTTAAGGCTAATGTCTTATTAGTTACCCCTAATTTATTATATATATTCTGTAAATGCCTACGTACTGTGTTTGGAGATATAATAAGTTCCTGTGCAATTTCACTTTGCTTATATCCATTTTCTAATAAAGCTAGTACCTTACTTTCTCTGGCTGTAAGTGTTATGATCTCTTCTTTTTTATGCACTTCTTCATAAGCTTTCATAAATTTACTAGACATTTCTATTACTTTATCTATCCATTTACTGCTTCCTTCTCTTTGAAATTCTTTTAAAAGAATTTCAATCTCTGGCATACTTTCTACAAAAGGAGAAACTATTTTATCAGCTTCTGCCAACTTAACAGTTTGCCTAAATTCTTTCATAGCAGTTTCCAAGTCATAGAGATGATATTTAGCAATAGATAAATATATTCCTGCATAAATGTACCCTAAAAGATTATTATGTTCTTCACAAACTTCTCTTATTGTTTCTACAATTACTTCTAATTCTATATAACTTTTTCTTACAATAGCGCTTTTACCCATAGCAATACAAGCAATGCCTAACCTCTGAAGATAAATCTTTCTAAAATTTGAGATATTATCTATACTAAGCCATTCAGTACTCTTTGAAACTATACCAAGGCTTCCATAAACTATAGCTTCTGCTATTTCCATACTATTATAAAGATATGGATTTTTAATTTTTTCAATATACTTTTTCAATTCGTCCAAAATAAAGAAAGCTGTAGTAGGTTGTCCCCTTAACATAGCTGCTCTAGAAAGACATAAGTTGCCACATATAATAATACTTGCCTGCTCTTTAGTTTTAGCCTTAAATATTCCTTTATGAGCGTAGAACTCAGCATTTTTTAAATCCCCAATTTCAAGATAATATTCAGCCTGTACTATATATTCACAACCGGTACCATTACCATTAGAGATACGTTGATAACATCTCATTGCACTGGATATCATAGCTTCAACTAGACTTTTAAGTCCGCCTACTTCCTTATGATATAAATAAAGAAGATTAGGCGATCCAAGAGAAAACACCATTTCTGGGCACATTATGTGTGACTTCTTGCCGTCAAAAAGTTCATAAGCTTTTTTATAACATTGGCTCATTAATTTAACATCATTAAAATGTAAAAAACTTTCAACTATAGCTATTTCTGCTAATACCTCCTTCTTATTTGGCAAACTTTCATCCTTTTCATAAATGGCTTTAGCCTTCATTAAAAATTCAGCACCTTTTTCACCATTTACAACAATAAGATATGAAAATATAAAGCTAATATATGCAATAGGTCGTGATATTTTTAATTTAAGTTCCATCGCTTCAAATGCTTTAAAAATAGTTTTAGGTGCTAAATCAATAAATTCAGTTGCACCTTTAAGCTCAAAGATATCTAATATTTTAATATAATTGCCTGCCTTATAATATGATTCAATAGCTTCTATAATGTTGCCTTTCTGTTCATGCCAATGAGCGTATCTTGAAAATAATGAAGCTTTATCTATACCACTGGTATTTATAATCTCCTTCAAAAGCTCCCTTAATATAGCATGAATTATATAAACATCATTTTTAGCATCATATCGTAAAAAACAATTATCTTCCAAAAGTTTATGTATAAACTTTCCTGCCTCTTTATTTTCAGTAACATATACAGCTGCTTCTAAAGTAACACTTTCAAATATGCAAAGCTTCAATAACACCGTTTGAGTTTCTGTGTCAAGCTTATCATACACGGCTGTTTTCATTAAGTACTTTATATTAATATCTTTGTCTACATTTCTTGTTTCAGAATATCTAAGCAATCCAAGATATATAGCAGATGTCCAACCTTCTGTATTTTTATGAAGCAGCTTTTGCTCCTCACTTTCAAGTAAAAAACCATTTAATTTAAACAACTCATGGATTTCTTGGAAGGTAAACTCAAGATCATTTTGAGACAATACCTTACACAAATTTTTAAGCTGAAATTCTTGCACTGGAAAAGGTGGCATAGTTCTACTGATTAAAATAATATGGAAATCTTCAATTTCAGCTTTTACAAAAGTAATAAGAAGCTCATTAAATTTATTACTTTTATTTTCATGATAATCATCAAGAATTAAAACAATAGGCCTTTTTATTTTATTTCTTATATTCATAACTATGTATTCAGCCTCTTTAGTTGTATTTGGAATCCCATATTCATATAACTTATCTGAAATATCAGGTGATAATTCCCTAACAGCACTGCAAAATTTATTCCACATCCATTCCGAATCAGTTTCATTTGTATTAAAGGTAAACCACAAACTAATCAAATCTTTTCTATTTTTAAGAAAATCCTTAACAACTGTTGTTTTACCATATCCCATAGAAGCTGATATTACAAGCAATGGAACCTCATAAATGGTTTCTAATTGTTTTTGTAATCGCACTCTATGTAATAATTTAGGTTTAAATGTGGTATTTTCCACCCACAAGTACCTCCTTTCTCACTCGATTTATACATATTCAAGATTTTTGCATTCTAATTAAAGTTTTTAGCGATTCTTTCATTATATATTTCTTCACTCACATTAACTTTTGCTATAGACTTCAATGTATCCGCCAAACGCTGTGACTTCAATTTAATAATCATATCCTATTTATATAAATACATTAGAGATCCTTACAATTACATTATTACGACAACTTAGTCATAAATCAATATATCATCCGTTAAATCCGTTTTTATCTCGTGAGCTCTTTATAATTTTAAAGTTTAATGCTAAACTTATAAGTGAAATCTTTAATTTATATTTGTTTTTATTTTTAATGAAATTCAAATTCTTATATAATTTTTTGGGGGATATAGTTTTGAATATTGCAATATGTGATGATTTAGAAATTGATATACAAATTTTAATAGATATGATTAAAAAATATTGCTTAAATAATAAATTAGACACTAAATTTTCCACCTATATAAATGGAAAGGAATTCCTTGCAGACTTTTCGGCAAATAAATTTAATGTAGTATTTCTAGATATTTATATGAACGATAGAGATGAATTAACAGGAATACAAGTTGCAAAAAAAATAAAAAGTATTGATAAAAACTGCATTATAATTTTTATGACTACCAGTAAAGATCATGCCCTTGATGCCTTTGAAGTAGATGCAATGCAATATCTTGTGAAGCCAATTAATTATGATAAAATCACTCAGCTATTCAATAAATTCCAAAAAATTTTCTTACATGACATGCATTTTATTGAAATTTTGAGCAATAGAATTTCTCATAAGGTCCTTTTAAAAGATATTTATTACATTGAAGTATATGACAAGACATGTCTTATTCACTTAAACAATAAAATCATAAAAACATACACCCCATTATCTAAACTATGGAAACTTTTGAACGGAACACCTTTTTTGAAATGTCATAGATGTTATATTATAAATATGTTTCATGTAGACAATATCTTAGAAAGCGATTTTATTTTGAAAAATAATGCTAAAATTCCTATAAGCAAAGACAAATCATCTTCTATTAAACAGATTTATTACGACTATTTTTTTGAACAAATGAGGGATTAAATTAATGCTTAACTATATATCAACTTTTATATATATTTTCCTATACATGCTTCCATTTGCACCTCTAAGATATTATCCTTTTTTAAATCATTTAATTATCCCAACAAAATGGGTTGCTGCAATTCTAATATCCATTACTATAATACAAGCCTTCGGTTTTATTTATTTAGTTAATCAACCTTGGTATATTCAAAATTATTCACTTATATATCATTACATATTTGCATTTATTTTTGGAGTGCTCTCCTTTGTATTTATTAAAGAAATTTTCTCAAAAGTGATGTTTATATATTTACTAATATTTTGTTATAGTAATTTTATACTAGGCAATTCATTTTTTATTGAAGCCAATTTCTTCTCTTATTTTTCTTCAAAATACCACTATCTAACAAATGACATAATTAAAATAATTCTAATAACTATAACTTATCCTTTTGTCTTTTACTTTTTAAAAAAATATTTAAAAAATGCTATGAAAAATATAGAGTCTGATGTTTGGAAATACATATGGATTAATCCTTTAATTTTTAATGCAATAGGTATCATAACTGACTTTAACAATTTAAATTATAAAAGTTTTAACTTTATTATCTTAAGATATTTTATTTTTATAGGGACTTTTGTAAATTGCTTCTTTTTATTTAAAGCTTTAAAACAAACAGAATTAAATGTTCACCTTAAAGAAGATATTAAATATACAAACAAGCAGATTAATCTGCAAAGAGAGCAATATGCCTTGTTAAATAAAAATATTGAAGAAACAAAGAAAACAAGACACGATTTACGTCATCATATTACTTTAATTCAGAACCTTCTAAATAATAAACAATACGATAAGCTAAAAATATATTTTGATCAATACCAAAAAAGCCTGCCATTAGATAATGAACTTATCTTTTGCAAGAATTATATGGTTAATACTCTTCTAAGTCATTACGTAAATTTAGCTAATAATGAAAATATATCTGTAGAAGTTGATTGCAAACTTCCAGCTAAAACTTTTGTTTCAGATTTAGATTTTTGCATTATCATAGGGAATTGCTTTGAAAATGCCATAGACGCCTGCAAAAAAATTTCTGAAGGCAAAAGGTTTATTTCTATTAAATCTAAAAACACTAACAATTTTATTGGCATAACAATCGATAATAATTTTTCTGGTGAAATACATAAAGAAAATGATACTTTTATGTCAACAAAAAATTCAAAGGAACATGGAATAGGAATATCATCTGTTCATGCAGTCGCAGCAAAATATGCTGGCACTTCAAAATTCCAAGTTGATAATTCAAATAAACTTTTTAAGGTTTCAATATTTTTAAAAACTCCATAGATATTATATAAGTTGCGTTAAAGATTTTACACTACATATTTTGTTTAGCATTAATGCAAACAATAGTGATATAGTTTCATTATCACAACCTATATATGTATTATGAAATTAATATAATCTTCACACTCAAAAATTTATTACAACTATTAATTACTTCCTAAACTTTTAATTATGATAATAATGGTACTTTTGTGCTATAGATGGCTGATCAAAAATGATCTATCATATATATTATGTTATGATAATAATTTTTCAAAAAATTAATTAAAAGTATTATTAAAATTGGAAGGAATACATATGACTGAGAATATATTAATTTCTAAAAATGTACGACCATTAAGAAAAGAACATAGAGCTACTAAAAGATATAAGTATACTTGTAATTTTAAGATTGAAAGCGTAAATTCTAAAAAAACTGATTTAACCGTAACCGGTATAGACCTTTCTTGTTCTGGTATAGGTTTTATTTCTTGTACTCCTTTTAAAGTAAATGACATACTAGAAATATCATTTAAATATAATAATGTAACCATACCAGCAATTATTAAAATACAACATGTAAATCTATTTGACTTGGGTTTTACTGTCGGTGGACAATTTATGGCTCTACAAAATAATTATAGAGAGTTGTTAAAGCATTTAGTATAGTAAATGTTTCAAATAGTTCAATGGAAAATATATAAATTTGAAATCTAGTTCAATGTTTTAATTTAAAATTCTCCTTTTCACAAGTTTTTAGAACAACAAAAAAGGCACGTTCACAGAATTTAAATTTATATGCGAACGTGCCTTTTTTCATTTATCCTATTATCTTATCTGAAAACCCTATATTTCACTATGTTTTCAGCTATTCTTTTGGTGCAGGTAACGGGACTTGAACCCGTACGTTATTCAACACACGCCCCTCAAACGTGCCTGTCTGCCAATTCCAGCACACCTGCAAATACAGTTAACTCCTTAATAATAATTCATTTTAATAAAAAATTCAAGCAAAATTTTTTAAATGTTTTCATCATATATTTATTTCACGATTGCTATCCGAATTCATTGTAAAAAATAATATCCTTAGATACAATATATAAACTCCCACTTCATGTATTGACTTATAATTTTAAATATGCTTCTATCATTCACTAGACTTAAATGTATCTCTTTGGGCTTATATATATTTACGTATAGTTTACACATTTTGTATCCCTATAGATATCCAAAACAAGAAATTCACTTATACACTAGGAATTCTTATCGATATTACATGAATCAGGCTAATGTATATGCTAAATCTATAAATTGGATATCTATATAGAATGTTTATGCATTTAAGTTAAACTTTGGTGTATACCTAAATCAGAAATTACATAAGTTCAAAGTCAAAGCTTTCTATTTATAAGTACACTAATTTAAAAATTTTACGCTCCATAAACTTTTGGTTAATTCTAGTACTTTATTTACATCAAAATAGCTTTTCTCATCTCTATAAAGATATTCGTATATATGATAATAAGTAATTACTTTATCTACGTATTTTTTGGTTTCTCCAAAAGGTATATAATCTATACTCTTTCCGTTTGATGAATATTTTTCATCTATAAGCCATGATTGCACATTAGATGGACCTGCATTATATGCTGCGATTGTCAAATCCAAATCCTTATTAAAGGTATCATTTAATCTTCGAAGATACCAACAGCCCATTCTAATATTATATTCCTCATTATATAGATCTTCTTTAGAAAATGTACCATATCCCATTTCATTGGCAGCCCATTCTCCTGTTTCTACTGTTATCTGCATAAGTCCCACCGCATTCTTATGTGAATGAGCATCATCATCAAATTTACTTTCAGTCTTTATCACTGCTAGTACTAATAGTGGATCTAAATTATACTGGGAACTATATTTATCTACATATTCCTGATACTTATAAGGAAAAAACTTTTCCTTTATCAAATATCTAGAACCTAGTCCTATTACTATTACTGCTATTAATATGAGTATTAGTGAATAAAAGATCTTTCTTATAAATCTCATCATCTTCTCCTTAACTTAGCATAATAATTTTATAAAATCGATCAAATCATAAACTTGTTTTTGTGTTTCAACAAGATCATTATTATTATCAATAATAATATTGGCAAACTCTTTTTTTTCTTCCATGGACATTTGAGAATTTATCCTGCTTACTGCATCAGCTTTACTTAGCCTATCTCTATTCATAACTCGTTGAATCTGGACTGAATTATCCGCATATACAAGTATAATATAATCCATTTCGTTATGCATATTATTTTCAATTAAAGTTGGTGCATCTAATATTATTATCTTTCCACCCTTTTTTTCTAACTTTTCTATTTCCTCTTCTATAGCTTCTTTAATGTATGGCATTATAATGCTTTCATATTTTACCCTCTGTTTTGGAAATCTAAAAATATGGTTCCCAAATTCTTTTCGTCTAAATTCCCCTCTCCAATCAAAGAAACCTGCTCCGAATTGCGCACGGACCATTTCTAATATTTTAGGATTTTTCTCAAGAACTTCCTTAGCTATAGCGTCTGCATCTATAATTTTAAATCCTTCAGCTTTCAAAATATTTGATACAGTACTTTTCCCTGTACCAATTCCGCCTGTTAAACCAATTTTAATCATTTTTTTATAAACCACCCTTTGTTCAGTTAATAGTTATGAGTTAAAAATTATGAGTTGATGATAAAATCCCTACTAGGGATTTTAAAAAATTATCTTCATGAAAAGCCCATTGCTTTTCTTTTAAACTCTTAACTCCTATCTTATAACTCTTAGCTAATATGTTATTCCATCATTGCATATATAACAAAACTTATAAGCAGTACATTTAATCATAAACTCATTAAATATTACTTCGCTTCGTACCAAGTTTTACCGAAGTTAACATCTACATCGAGTGCTACTTTTAGCTTAATTGCATTTTCCATTTCGTCTGCAACTAATTTTTTAACCTCTTCAAATTCATCTTTCTTAACATTTAGTATAAGTTCATCATGAACTTGAAGTATTAATTCACTTTTTAACTTCTTTTCATTTAATTTGTTATATACATTAACCATTGCAAGCTTTATTATATCAGCTGCGCTCCCTTGAATTGGAGCATTCATTGCCAATCTATCTCCTAGAGCTTTTACAATTTTATTTGAAGCTTTTATTTCTGGTATGAATCTTCTTCTATTTAAAATTGTTAATACATATCCATTTTCCTGAGCTTCTTTAACTACATTCTCTAAGTATTCTTTTATCTTAGGATATCTTTCAAGATAAATTGCCATATATTCTTCTGCTTCTTTTTTACTAATCTTCAAGTCTTCCGCTAAGCTAAACGCACTTATTCCGTAAACTATTCCGAAGTTTACAGCTTTTGCTCTACTTCTCATTATAGAAGTAACTTCATCCACTGGAACTTTGAATACTTCCGAAGCTGTCTTTGTATGAATATCACTATGGTGCTTAAATGCATCTATCATATTCTCATCTCCTGCAATATGTGCTAAAACCCTTAATTCTATTTGTGAATAATCGCAGGAAATTATAGTATCAGTCTCTTCCATAGGTATAAACACTTTTCTTATTTCTCTTCCCATTTCATATTTAATAGGAATGTTTTGTAAATTAGGCTCTGTACTTGATAATCTTCCTGTTGTAGTTACAGTTTGATTAAAATTAGAATGAATACGTCCATCCTTATCAATTACATTTTTTAATCCTTCTACATATGTAGAATTGATTTTTGTAATTTGTCTGTAATACATTATTTTAGGTATTATCTCATGCTTATCCATTAATTTTTCTAAAACTTCTTGATTAGTCGAATATCCTGTCTTTGTCTTTTTAATCACTGGTAAATCTAACTTTTCAAATAATATCTTACCTAATTGCTTAGGTGAACTTATATTAAACTCTTCTTCTGCTAATTTATATATATCACTCTGAGTTTCTTCAATTTCTTTTTTAAATTTTATCTGTAATTCATCTAACATACCTTCATTTATGTTAAATCCAATACTCTCCATGGATGATAGCACATAAATAAGTGGATGTTCAACTTCATAATAAAGTTTATCCATATTTTCTTTATGAAGGCTCTCCTTTAATTCTTCATAAATCACTGGTAAATAGCTGCAAAGAACTCCTTTTATATTTGGATCATTTTCATTTGGATTTTCTCCAATATAATGATTAACAAGTTCTAATATTTCATACTTACTCTTAGATGAATCAATTAAATAAGCCGCTATTGCAGTATCAAAATCAAAGCCTTTAATTTCAATATTATTTTTATTTAAAAAGGTAACTAAATTTTTTCCATTATGTATTACCTTTTTAATACTTTCATCTTCCATTAAAGCTTTTAATACATCTAATGCTTCTTCTTTATTTTTAGAACTTATTTCTTTAAAATTTATGATATTTCCAATGTTCTCTTCTCCAAGAATCAAAAGATCAAGTTCTAATTTTGAATATACAGATGCATCACTTAAAGAATAATCAATATAAATTCTATCCTTTTTCTTTGAAAATAATTCCTCCATATTTTCAATTGTATCTATAGCTTTTACTTCAACCTTTGATTCTTCTGAAACTGTATCATCTTTAAACTTATTTAAAACTGATTTCATTTCCAGCTTCATAAGCATCTTTTTTATTTCTAATATATTTTCTTTTCCATTAGAATTAATATCTTCTATGGTCAATTCAATTGGAACTTCCCTCATTATTGTAGCAAGCCTTTTAGAGAATACTGCCTGCTCAGTATTACTTTCCAAATTTTCCTTTAGTTTTCTTCCTGCAATATTATCTATATTCTTTAGAACTTCCTCTATAGAACCATATTCCTTAATTAACTTAAAGGCAGTCTTTTCTCCTACACCTGGAACTCCTGGAATATTATCTGATTTATCTCCCATAAGCCCTTTAACATCTATAAATTGATGTGGAGTTACTTCAAACTCATTTATAAATGCTTCTTCATCATATACGGCTGTCTCACTAACTCCCTTTTTAGTAATTACAATCTTAGTTCTCTCAGATGCCAGTTGAAGTGCATCTTTATCTCCTGTAACTACAAAGACTTCTGAATCATTATCTTCAGCGAATTTAGAAACTGTACCTATAATATCGTCTGCCTCAAAACCTTCTATTTCAAAAATCTTTATTCCCATAAGCTTAAATAATTCTTTAATAATTGGAAATTGTTCAGCAAGCTCTGGAGGCATTTTATTTCTTCCTGCCTTGTATTCCGAATACTCTTTATGCCTAAAAGTTGGTGCCTTTAAATCAAAGGCAGCAATTATGCTGTCTGGATTAATTTCTTCCTTCATTTTAAATAACATATTCATAAAGCCATAAATGGCATTAGTATTTATTCCATCGCTATTTGTAAGAGGAGGCAAGGCATAAAACGCCCTATTCATAAGTGAATTTGAATCTAAAAGTAATAATTTTTTCATTAAAAACCTCCTTGATTTATCATAAAATTTATTTAAACAAAAGATATTTTCTCTTTATTTCAAATATCATTTAGATTTATTATACTATATTGTTTAACTTAAAGTATACCTATATCCCTTGTAATATGGAATTTCTCTAATATTATTTCCATATGTTCTTTTGTGCATTCTTACTTTAACATATATTTGAAATTTTTATATTAGGTGCATGAAAATATATTATTGATACAAAATTTTCTTGGATATTTGCATCATACAAGAAGGCAAATGGAATTATTATTTTTTAATTGTGCCTTAATCACTTAAAAATCTATTAAAAATAAATAATGCAGGATTATCCTAAAATAAAATATCTCAAAATAATCCTGCATTATTTATTTTCGTGTATTATTTCTTTGCCTTACTTCGTTCTAAATTGTTAAAATAATTCTTTAACTCATTATCTAAAGATTCAATAATACCATTATATCTCGCTTTAAAGTTACGTCTAAACATAAACCTTTGAACTAATAATGACATATATCCAAAAAACTTTTCTGATGTTTGAGTTTCTTCCACTTGTATTTTAGTTGTTCCATCTTTTTGACCTTTAAAAGTATATGTTGAAACACATTTTGAAAAGCTCGTTATGGTAGTAATTTGATATTTCCAGTTTTTCTCATAATCTGTTATTTCAACGGTGCACTTTACTGGATTTGACGCTCCAGTATTTATACTTTTTTCAATCTTACATCCTATAGCATTTTCTTCATTAAAATCTAAAAAATCTCTTCCAGCACTTTTTATAAAAATACGAAACACATCTTCAACTGGATAATTTAATACGCCAATAGCCTTCATTTCGGTTTCCCCCTTAGCGAACTTCTCTTATTTTCCTGTGAAATACTCTATTCCTATTGCCTGACGAACATCCTTTAAAGTATTCGCTGCTACTGCCCTAGCTTTATCACTGCCATCTTTTAACATCTTATATACAGCATCAATGTCCTTTTCAAACTCTAATCTTCTGTTTCTTATTGGTTCTAATTCAGCTTGTAAAACTTCATTTAAATATTTTTTTACTTTTACGTCTCCAAGTCCACCACGTTTGTAGTGCTCCTTCATTTCTTCAACTGCCTTTTTATCAGTTGCAAAAACATCTAAATAAGTAAATACTGTATTTCCTTCTATCTGTCCTGGATCTTCCACTCTTATATGATTAGGATCTGTATACATTGACATGACTTTCTTCTTAATTGTATCTGCATCATCAGACAAATATATACAATTTCCTATTGATTTACTCATTTTAGCTTTACCATCAGTTCCTGGTAATCTCCCAGCATTAGAACTTGGCAATACTGCTTCAGGTTCAATTAAAACCTCTCCATATATTGAATTAAAACTTCTAACAATTTCCCTAGTTTGTTCAATCATAGGCAATTGATCTTCTCCAACTGGAACCGTATCTGCCTTAAATGCAGTAATATCAGCAGCCTGGCTTACAGGATAAATAAGAAATCCTGCTGGGATGCTGTTTTCAAAGTTTTTTTGCTGTATTTCTGCTTTAACTGTTGGATTTCTCTCTAATCTAGATAAAGTAACAAGATTTAAATAATGCATAGTAAGTTCATTTAACTCAGGTATTTGCGATTGTACAAATATAGTAGATTTACTTGGATCAATTCCAACTGCTAAGTAATCTAAAGCAACTTCTGTTAAGCTATTTCTTATTTTTTCTGGATTTCTTGCATTATCAGTTAATGCCTGCTGATCTGCAATCATTATAAAGCTTTCATATAATCCTGATTCCTGTAGTGCTACTCTATTTTTCAAAGAACCTATATAATGTCCTATATGTAACTTTCCAGTTGGCCTATCTCCTGTTAATATTATTTTTTTGCCCATTAAATTTTCACTCCTAAACTATATAAAGCAAATTAAGATTCTAATTTTGCTTTACTTTCAACTACGTTGTTAATGATTTCTGCTCTTCTTTCACCTAAGACATTAGCTATTTTTACTGACATACTTTTATCCTTGTAAATCGAATCCCTATTTGCATCGACAATTTTTATGATTCTTTCTTCCATTTTTTCATATGAAATTAAATCATCATAATATGTATCCACAATATCCTTTAAACATGTTGCTAATTCTCTTGGGTTTCTATAAACTGCTCTCATCTCTTACTCCTTAATATTAAAAAATAATTTTTATCTGTTGTTCAGCTTTTCTAAATTCTAACTACGAGTATTTATACGCAAAAAATAGCAAGAATTCAAAAAGCTTAACTGAATTCAGCTGGAATATTAATTTCCACTGATAAATTTAGATTTTTAAAACTTATTCTTTTCTTATTATTGCCTATTTACTGAAATAATAGCAAATAATCCTCGTTATATTATATCATTATATAATATAAAATTCTATATTCAGAAATATAGACTATCTCAAAATATCACTTTAAGATAATCTATAAAAAATTCATATTATACTTATAATTACTTAATACTAATTGTGAAATCATTTGGAACTATCATTACAATGCATTTAGCACGTTTTACAACATTAGTTGTTACCGATCCTATAATCCTATTCAATCCCTTTCTTGTGGATTTCGTCATAACGATTACACCAATATTTTCTTCTTGAGCTTTCTTTACAATTTCATCTCCCGGATATCCAAAAGTAAAGAATGTCTCAACTTTATAGTCTTTCATCTTTTCTTTTGCTGCCTCTAATATTTCTTCGCCTAGTTCTTCAGCAAATTTTATTTCATCAGCAACAATCATTTCATTGACCAATATTAATTCTTTTACATTCATTATCATGATTTCAATTGAGTCTTTGGGAAATATCTCTTTTACAAAATCTAAAGAATGCATACTGCTCTCTGTTCCATCTACTGGTATTAATACTTTTCTCTTGTTCATAATATACTCCCCCTTTAAGCTACCTTTTTATACTATATAGTATTCTACACAATGCTATTAATATCCTCTTTTATCATTAATTTAATCTATAGCTTTTACTGTATATGTTGCAATTAAAAATTTACATTATACATTTTACAACTACTGTCAAATTTCTTACAAATCCTCCACTCGCTTATGATAATATTTAAATTAGACAAAAAAAGATAGGGTATATTCATATATAAATTTATATACAAATATACCCTAATAATTTCATTTCTACTCAAGAATTTCTCCATCTCTTGAAATAGTCACTACCTGCCATGGAATCATTTTATCACTAAGCTTTAATGCATTTTTGACTGCATTTTCTATTCCTCCGCAGCAAGGTACTTCCATTCTTACTACTGTGACACTTTTTATATCATTCATCTTTATGATTGCTGTAAGCTTCTCTGAATAATCAACTTCGTCAAGTTTTGGACAGCCTATTACTGTAATTCTATTTTTAATAAATTTATTATGGAAATCCCCATATGCATAAGCTGTGCAGTCTGCTGCTACAAGTAAGTTAGCATTCTTAAAATATGGAGCATTTGGTGGCACAAGTTTAATCTGCACTGGCCATTGATTCAATTGTGAGGTTACTTCTCCATTATTTGTATCTCTCTTAATTTCCATTGGGCCACGCTTTATTGCTCCGCCTTGTGTTCCTGGACATGCAGACTGCATATTCCCCTTCTTATTTTCTTCTGCTTTTTGCTGCTCCATCTTTCTTTTTTCCATATTTATCTTTACTGCTTCTTCATCATAAGCCGCTGCTTCACGTTCTTCAAAAGCAATAGCACCTGCTGGACATGAAGGAAGGCAGTCTCCAAATCCATCACAATAATCATCACGCAATAATTTTGCTTTTCCGTTTACCATTCTAATTGCACCTTCATGGCAAGCTGCAGCACAAAGTCCACATCCGTTACATTTTTCCTCATCAATTTTAATAACTTTTCTTATCATAAAGTTCACCATCCCTATTATTTTCATACTTAAATTATGTTCATGCTCAAATAAGCTTGTCTTCTTAAATAATTTATTTTATGATGTCATTATACTAAAATTATAGTTTCCATTCTGTTTCATTTGTAACAGACTAAAAACTATAAAAAAATTTTTTAACCTGCTAAGTAAAATTGGTTTATAAAACATCAAACACTAATATTTTCTCTAAAGTATCTCTATGATTTTTTAAAGTATCAATCTGAACAAACCCATATTTCTCATATAGATTGTCTTCTTGCGTTGAAATATATACTTTCTTAAAATCTTTCGTTTTGGCATATTTTAATGCTTTCTCAATCATTTTCTGACTTGTTCTATTACCACGATATTTTTCATCAACAAACACAAAGCCAATCCATGGTGTATATAAGCAATTTGGTATGCAGTCTGTTTTTGTAATCGTGCAAAAACCAACAACCTTATCATTTTCTACAGCCGCAAATACACATTCAAAATCTTCAAACTTATTCGAACGCATCTTATATCCAAGGCTTGCCCCTGCATGCCATGAGCAATTTTCAGACATTTCAATTGTTTTATTCCAATAGTCATCATGAATATCTAAAATTCTTACTTCCATTAATCCCTCCTGAATACTGAATTATCTCCCCTTGCCCTTGATCCAAAAAGAATAACTTTATTAATATATTCATGTTTTCTTGATATCTCTATTATTTCATCAATTATTCTCTTTTCTAAATTCAAGTTATTTCCTCCTAATAAAGCTAGACTTACAACCTACTCTTCTCCTATTAATTCAACCTCTGAAAGATCGATTTCTAACGCCTCAAATCTGATAGATCTAAGTCTATCATTTACATTTTAAATTCAAAGCTAAATTTATTTTTATTATAGCATCTCCCTATATAAAATGAAATTAAACTAATTTATATTCTTATATTCTTATATTCTTATATTCTTATATTCTTATATTCTTATATT
>NZ_LZZL01000105.1:0-15903 GCF_002006495.1 Clostridium sp. BL-8 | reverse complement strand
CATCTCAAATCTATGATTTGATGATGGTCGCTTACTCTGTGAGTACTCAGCGAGCGTATGCGAGTCGAGTTTCTAGTGATGGAAAATAGACAGGCAGATTAACTTGTTATTTTTTTGATAATGCCCTTAAATGGCAAGTCAAACATGAGATGTATGTACACACATAATGACTTGCTATTTTTTTGAATATACTTAGGTATTGCTTGTTATTTTCATTTCTATGATTTAATATGATAAGATGAGATTTACAGGAGATGAAGTATATTAATTGAACATACTTATTAGTTTTAATAATTGAATTTATGGTCAATATATATAAAGGACTTTATAAAAAATTAGATAAGAAGGTGATTATATGTTTATAGATACAGCCAAGGTTTTCATTAAATCTGGAAAAGGTGGAGATGGTGCTATTTCTTTTAGAAGAGAAAAATATGTACCTCTTGGTGGACCAGATGGTGGAGATGGAGGAAGAGGTGGAAGCATAATCTTCCAAGTTGAAACAGGAATAACTACATTATTAGATTTTAAATATAAAAAGAAATTTATAGCAGAATCAGGTAGTAATGGCGGTGGGCAAAAGTGTTATGGTAAAGATGGTGAAAGTCTTTATATAAAAGTGCCTATGGGAACCATCATAAGAGAAGCAGAAAGTAATAAAATAATTGCAGATCTTTCACATAAAGGACAAGAATTAGTTCTACTGCGAGGTGGAAAAGGTGGAAAAGGAAATGTTAAATTTGCGACACCAACAAAACAAGCACCTCATTATGCAGAACCCGGAATGCCAGGAGATGAATTGAACATAATATTAGAATTAAAATTACTTGCAGATGTTGGTCTACTAGGATTCCCTAATGTAGGAAAGTCAACATTGCTTTCAATGACAACAAAAGCAAAGCCAAAGATTGCAAATTATCATTTTACTACGTTAAAGCCTAATTTAGGAGTAGTTGCAGTCGAGGGAATTGAACCTTTTGTAATGGCAGATATACCAGGAATAATTGAAGGCGCATCAGAAGGAGTTGGTCTTGGAATACAATTCTTAAGACATATCGAAAGAACAAGATTATTAATTCACATAGTAGATATCTCAGGTGTTGAGGGAAGAGAACCTTTCGAAGATTTCGTGAAGATTAACGAAGAATTAAAAAAATACTCTGTTAAACTTTGGGATAGACCACAAATCGTAGTAGCCAATAAAACAGATATGCTCTATGATGAAAGCGTCTTTGAGGATTTTAAGAAAAAAGTTCAGGAAATGGGCTTTGACAAGGTGTTTAAAATGTCAGCAGCTACAAATGAAGGTGTTGATGCTGTAATGAAGGAAGCAGCAAGAATGCTTAAGGAAATTCCGATTACAGAACTTGAAATCTCAGAAGATGAAATGTATATACCAGAAGAAAAGAAATTTACTTACGATATCAGCGTTGAAAGTAATGAAGAAGAAGGTTACAATGTTTACGTTGTTAAAGGTACTTTTGTAGATAGATTACTTAGTGCTGTAAATGTAAATGATCCAGATTCTTTAAGATATTTCCACAAAGTTCTTAGAAATAAAGGAATATTTGATGAGCTTAGAGAAATGGGAATTAAAGACGGAGATATGGTAAGATTAAACGACTTTGAATTTGAATACGTACTATAATTAGTTAAGAGTTAAGGAAGAAAAGCCCAAGGCTTTTCAAAAAACAAGAACTATAGAAATTACGTAGTAATTTCATCCATAACTCATAACTCTTAACTTAATTAAGCCCCCGGGGATAATTAATAATACAACAATATGTTGAAAGGATTTAGGAGGAATGAAGAAATGTTAACAGGAAAACAAAGAGCTTATTTAAGAGGCTTAGCTAATGACCTTGCGCCAATATTTCAAATTGGGAAGAATGGTGTTGAAGAAAACTTTTTAATACAACTTAAGCAAGCGTTAGAAGCTAGAGAGTTAATAAAGATAAAGGTGTTAGAAAACAGCGGTTTAGAAACTAGGGAAACTTCTGATATGATATGTAAGGCTATTAAATGCGAGGGAATTCAGGCAATAGGTAATAAAATAGTTTTATATAAACAATCAAGTAATCTTAAAAAGAGAAAAATAGAAATACCAAGTAAATAAATTTTAAAAATTATTGAAATAATTAATGAAAGAAGCTAGATAATAATAGCTTCTTTTTTGAAATTTAAGATATTATAAATATATTTGAGTCAGCTTCATGATATAATGAAAAAAAGAAATTTAATCAAAGGTACATTCAAAAAGTAATAATTTTATTCATGTGCCTAAACTACTTTGGAGGAAAGCTTATGAAACGATTTGGTATAATAGGTGGGACATTTGATCCTATTCATTATGCACATTTATATATAGGTTATGAAGCTAAGGAACAATTGAATTTAGATGAAGTGATTTATATGCCGGCAAGAAAACAGCCACTTAAGTTAAATAATATAACTACTGATTCGGAATTAAGATATGAAATGGTTGAAGCGGCAATAGAACCTTTTACAGAATTCTCTATTTCAAATTATGAAATACAAAAAGATGGACTTAGTTTTACTTATGAGACATTAGAGTATTTCAAGAGGCAAAATAATGATAAAAATGAAGAAAATGAGTTATTCTTTATAACTGGTGCAGATTGTTTAGCTACTATAGAAAAATGGCGTAAAGTTGAAAGAATCTTTGAATTAGCCACACTTGTTGTCTTTCCAAGAAAAGGAATGAGCTTGAAAGAAATGAAAAGCAAAAAACAGGCCTTAGAAGAGAAATACAATGGAAAAATAATTATTTTAGATTTGAAACAGCTTGAGATATCTTCAACAGATATAAGAAATAGAGTAAATACAAATAAAAGAATAGATTTTTTTGTGCCACCAAAAGTTGCCGATATCATCCATAAAAACAAACTATATAAGTAGCAGGCAATAATCAGGGACAAATTTCAAGTGACAAGTTAAAAGGAGGGATTAGAGTTGCTATCTATAGGAGAAATGAAATCATATCTTAAAAATAATTTAAAGGAAAATCGATATATACACACATTAGGAGTTGCAGATACAGCTAAAAAATTAGCCAAATTAAATGGAATCTCAGAAGAAAAAGCTGAAATTGCTGGTCTTGCTCATGATGTAGCTAAGAATTTATCCAAAGATAAAATGAAAGAAATGATACAGGAAAATAATATTTTCTTATCAGAGGTAGAAGAGAATAACCCTAATTTGTGGCATAGCATAGTTGCACCTATCGAGGCAAAAAACAAACTTGGAATTGAAGACAAAGATATATTAGATGCAATAAGATGGCATACAACAGGCAAAATCGACATGTCTATTTTGACAAAAATTATTTATATTGCGGATATGATAGAGCCAGGCAGAGACTTTGAAGGGGTTGAAAGCTTAAGGAAAATTACATTTACAAGCTTAGATGAAGGAGTATATTATGGGCTAAACAGCAGTATAGAAATTTTATTAGAAAGAAATTTATTGATTGATGAAAATACAATAAAAGCGCGGAATTACTGTTTATTTCATCTAAAGCTTCAAAAATAATAAGATATAATTCATCATTTTTTAAGAGGTGAATACATGAGAAGAAAAAATAATAGCAAAAAGAACATTATAGGAGTAGTATCAAAGCTTTTTAAGAAAAATAATGATTCAACTAATATTTTAGAGAAATTAGTTTTAGGTGTAATAGCTTTTATAATTACCTTTTTCATAGTATCTATGGTATCAGGAGCATATGCTTTAACTAAAATAGGCAGTAGATCAATGCCAAGCAGTATAGATCCAGCTTCAAATGAACCAGTAAATATTTTATTGATTGGAACAGATATAGGAAATGTAAATCAGGTGGATAATCAGGCAGACAAAAGAACTGATACTATAATGGTATTAAATTATAATCCACAAAATAAGAATTTACATATTGTGTCTATTCCTAGAGATACCTTAATAAATGTTAATGGGAAAAATGTTAAAATAAATTCAGCTTATGAAATTGGTGGATATTCTAAAATAAAATCAGAGGTCGAAAATTTATTAGATATAAATATAAATTATATGGTTAAGATTGATTATACCGCTTTTGATGAGATCATAGATGCAATTGGAGGCGTTGATATGAAAATCGATAGAAATATGATTTATGATGATCCAGTACAGAATCTTCACATTAATTTTAAAGCTGGAGAAACAGTAAATTTGGATGGAAAAAAGGCAGAGGAATTCTTTAGGTGGAGAGAAAACAATGATGGAAGCGGTTTTGCTAATGGAGATTTGGATAGAATAGAAAACCAGCATAAATTTATATCTAAGGTTATTGAAAAATGTACAAGTCCTCTTATGATATTTAGAGTACCTAAAATAATGTCAGCTGTAGGTGATAATGTGGAAACAAATATGTCTGCTTTTGATGTTTTAAGTTATGGTATGAAATTTATGGGATTGAAGCAGGAAAATGTGACAATGAGCACAGTAAAGGGTACGGAAAAAACTATTAATGGAGAGTCATTTGTAGTTTTTGACAAAAATGCAAATAAGGAAATATTAGCACCACTTACGTCATCTTCTAATTCTAAAAGTTTAATATCAAGTACATCAAAAGGTGATATTAGAATAAAAATATTAAATGCAACAAAAATTAATGGATTAGCTGCAAAGGTAATGAAGCAGTTAAGTAATGATGGATATACAAAGATTGATACAGGCAATACTGAACTTAGTGATAAGAGTAGGATACTTGCAAATGATAGTGACAAATCAAATACAATAAAGCAGGATTTGAATATTAAGGACATTGAAAAAAAAGAAAATAAGCCTGAATATAATGATTATGATGTGATTATAATTTTAGGTAAGGATTATGAGGAATTTGGGAAATAGAGATTAGTTAACTAAATCACACAAGGAGAAGACAAGTAGATGAGCATTTTAGAAAAGCAGGTTGAAAATATAGAAGAAGGTACTAAAATAAGGGAATATCTCAAAAAAGAGCTTGGACTATCAACGAGATTAATAAGAAGTGCATCTATTGATAAAAGGATATTCGTTAATAATGAAGTAGTAAAGATGAACCGAATACTAAGTTCAGGAGAAACAATAAAGATTGATTTAGCTAAGGATGAAAGCCAAGATATAGGGCCAGAAAAGATGGATATAGATATAGTTTATGAAGATGAAGATATATTAGTAGTTAACAAAAAACCTTTTATGGTGGTTCATCCAACAAAAAGTTATCAAAGTGGAACTCTTGCAAATGGTGTAATAAATTATTTTATGGAAAGTGGTCAGAATTGTATAGTAAGGTTAGTATCAAGACTAGATATGAATACGTCAGGGCTTATCATAATAGCTAAAAATCAATTTTCTCATGGGATGTTATCAAAAGAGATGAGTGATAATAAGGTTGAAAAAAGATATTTAGCAATAGTTCACGGATGTATGAAGGAAAAGCAGGGAACGATTGATTTACCGATATATAAACCAGAAGGTATTGAAAGTGGAATTAAGAGAATAATAGACGAAAGAGGCCAGAGAAGTATAACCCATTATAAAGTAGTTGAAGAATTTAGTAATTCTAGTCTGATAGAATGTAAATTGGAAACTGGAAGGACTCATCAAATAAGAGTACATTTAAGCCACTTAGGACATCCGATTTATGGAGATGTATTATATGGATACGGTGAAGATGAGGAAGCTTTAATAAAGAGGCAGGCACTTCATGCCTATGGGCTAAGTTTTAAATCTCCAAGAAGTGGAGAGTCTCTTTCCTTAAGGGCAGAACTTCCAGATGATATGCAGGAATTGATTAAAAATTTGAAGGCAGAAATGAATTAACTAAATACAGGTTTGAAAGCTCAAGTGATTTTCTTTAATTGCTTGAGCCTTTATTATTATTTATAAATCCATAATTTCAGAAAACATTTTTTTGTGATCTTGTAAAAAATGTAAGGTGATCAAAATTACTATTTTGAGTAAGAATTCATAAAGTCTTTAGATAATCTAAGAAATTCCTTTAGTGCTGGAGAAATCCATTTGTCCTTGTGATAAAGTACTTGAGATATTATTCCAAAGTTGGGGCCTTCCCAATTTAGAGGAATCAGTTTACCACTATTTATTTCATCTTCCACAGCAACTTTTGGAAGTAGTGTTATGCCTAGTCCGCTCATTGTAAATTGTTTAATGGCTTGAACACTTCCAGTTTCAAAGGCTACATTTGGTTTTATATCACAGCTTGTTAGAATGTTTTCTAATGAGGCTCGGTAGCTGCAGCCCATTTCTGTTAAGATAAGAGGCTCATTCTCAATATCTTTTGGCAGTATTGATTCTTTACTTATAAGCGGGTGCCCTGGATAAGCTAAAAATAGCATAGGTTCAGAAATTTCTACGTCAGATATAAATTCATCAGAATCAATTTTTACCCCTAATGAAAACGCCACATCAATAATATTATCAGTTAAAAAATATCTAAAATCAGCACAACTGCCAAATTTTAATGAGACTTCAACTTCAGGATAAAGTCTTTTATACTCCTTGAGTATTTCAGGTAGTCTTAATACACATAACGATTCAGCAGCACCAATGGTTAGAGTTCCGCTGGGTGTTTCTTTGTTGAATACTGTGTTTTTTATATCGCTTGATAGTTTTAACATCTGTTTTGCATAGGGTAAAAGTTTTTTTCCTTCATGTGTTAATGTAACATTCTTTCCTATTCGCTCAAAAAGTTTCACTTCAAGCTCGTTTTCTAGTTGTTTGATTTGAGTTGTTATAGTAGATTGTGCATAACCTAAAGTATCTGCAGCTTTAGTAAAGCTTTGAAGTTTACTTATTGTTAAGAATGCATTAAGCTGCTTAAAGTCCATAAAATCATCTCCATCAAATTTATTGATTATAGCAATAGAAATTATCAATTTTACTAATATATGTATAAATGATATCATATTTATAAGAGATAGGGAATACAGAAAAATAATTGAACAATGTATGATATGGTTTAATTATCTTTTTAAATATGACCGGCAAAATAAAATTGTAAGAGGTGTTTTTTAATGAGTGATAAGTTAAAAGTAGGAATAATAGGAGCTACTGGTATGGTGGGACAAAGGTTTCTATGCCTTTTGGAAAATCATCCTTGGTTTGAAGTAACCGTACTTGCTGCAAGTAAAAATTCATCAGGGATGACTTATAAAGAAGCTGTAGAGAAAAGGTGGAAGATGGATACCCCATTACCTGAAAAATACAAAGATATGATAGTTAGAGATGCCTTTGAAGTAGAAGAAATCTGTAATATGGTTGATTTTGTTTTCTGTGCAATTTCACTTAATAAGGAACAGACTAAATTACTTGAAGAAGATTATGCAAAACATGAAACTCCAGTTGTCTCAAATAATTCAGCAAATAGAAATGTAGAGGATGTTCCAGTATTAATCCCTGAAATAAATGGAGTTCATGCAGAAATCATTGAAAGTCAAAAGAAAAGATTAGGAACTAAAAGAGGTTTTATAGCAGTAAAACCAAATTGTTCAATTCAAAGCTATGTACCGCCAATAAATGCTCTTATGGAATATGAGCCAGAAAAAATTCTAGTCTGCACTTATCAGGCAATTTCTGGGGCAGGTAAAACTTTTAAAGAATTTCCTGAGATTCTTGATAATGTAATACCATTTATAGGCGGGGAAGAAGAAAAAAGTGAAAATGAGCCGCTAAAAGTATGGGGAAAGATAGAAAATGGTAAAATTGTGAGTGCTAAAACACCTGTTATTACAGCTCAATGTATAAGAGTTCCAGTATCAAATGGACATTTAGCAGCTGTTTACGTGAGCTTTAAGAAGAAGCCTACAAAGGAAGAAATAATAAAGGCATGGGAAAGTTTTAAAGCACCTGAAGTTGTTTTAAATCTTCCAAGTGCACCAAAACAGTTTTTGAAGTATTTCACAGAAGATAATAGACCTCAAACTAATTTAGATAGAGATTATGAAAACGGAATGGGGATATCTATGGGAAGACTTCGAGAAGATACGCTATTTGATTATAAATTTGTAGGTCTTTCTCATAATACTTTAAGAGGAGCAGCAGGTGGCGGTGTTTTATCGGCTGAGTATTTAAAAGCTTGTGGATATTTAACTGCAAAATAGATGTGTAATAAGCTTAAAAATATAAAATTAAAGGAAGCAGTTTTCTGCTTCCTTTAATTTTATGTAAAATAATCATGACATTATAATTTGTTATTTATTTTCATGTGACTTATTAAATTTGTTCTTTAAGAATCGCTTCAATCCAAATGCTCCTGCAAGGCAAACAGCAATAGCGCCTACATAAGCTGGGGCATTATCTTTATTTGGAAGTGCAGATTCATAATGCCTGGAAACTCCAGCTTCTAAATCAACAGTAGTATATTCCTTATCATTAACATAAACTGTTCCTTCTAATATATTTTCACCTTTATTAAAAGATTGTTTACTTAAATCCTTATCGTCCACTTTAATTTCAGAGGATACTGAATTTTCTTGTCCTTTAGGAACAATATAATCTATATCCTTGGAACTTATAAGAGGTATTGTAAGTTTACTGTTTATGTTATATTGTGAGATTTCATCACCTTTTTTATAAAGATGTACTAAAGAATAATTGTTAAAACCATAATCAAAAACATCTTTCATATCTTGAAAATTTTTATCTTTATCAAGTGCATTCAAAAATGAAGCAATAAGTATATGTCCATCTTTTTCTGCAGCAGCAACATAAGTTTGGTTTGCCTTTGTTGTATATCCATTTTTACCAGTTATGGCAAATTGATAATAATATCTAGAATTCTTATTAATAAGATAATTTTTATTGTTTACTGTAAAAGTTTTACTAGAATCATTTTTCAAGGTTATTGTATGAGAAGGAGTTTGAGAAATTTCCATATATTCTTTATTATTTATAGCTGCTCTTAAAAATAATGCTAAATCATGTGGTGTTGTTATATGTTCAGGATCTGGCATGCCACTTGGATTTTTAAAGTTTGTATGTAATGCACCTAATTCTTTAGCTTTAGCATTCATAAGTTTAGAAAATTCATCTACGTTTCCAGAGATATGATCAGCTAAAGCATTAGCACAGTCATTATCAGAATCTAAAAGTAGACCAAAAAGCAAATCTCGTACAGTTAAAACATCACCCTTTAGCAGACCTATACCAGTTCCACCCACTTTGGTGTAGTCTTCTTGAACAGTAACCTCATCATCAAGGCTGCATTTCTCTAAAGTGATAAGTGCAGTTATTACTTTAGTCGTTGAAGCTGGTTCAAAGGTAGTTTCTTCATTCTTCCCAAATAATACTTCGCCTGTAGATGCATCAATTAAGACTGAGCCTTGAGCATTAATTTGAGGTGGTGAAGTTTCAGCATATGCGCTTATAGATGTCGCATAAAATAAAAATAAGAGTAAGATATTAAGTTTTTTTAAAAATTTTTTCATAAAATTCTCCATACGTAAATCAAATATTTTACTTATATTCAAAATACATTTTACCAAAAATAATTAATTTATGCTACATAAAGTTCAAAATTAATCCAGTTAGAGTCTAAATTGCAACAAAATGGATATAATATGCAAAAGATAAACTAAAAGGAGATAATGATGTGATACAAGAATTTTTAAAGGATAAGAAAAAAATAGGAATATCAGTTATATTGATTATCGTAATGATTGTATTAGGGATTACATATTTGAAATCTGGATTTAAAGAATTAAAGAAAAATGATACAGAAAATATTTTTGTGGATGATGCAGAAAGCATTAATACATCAGTTAAGGAAAACAATAGCAGGAAAGAAAGCGATAATCACACAGATAAAAAAGCTGAAACAGTTCAGCCTAAAGATAAAAGAATAGTTGTAGAAATTAAAGGGGAAGTAAAAAGACCAGATGTATATATGTTAGATGAAAATTCTATAATAAAAGATCTTATAGAAGCAGCAGGTGGACTAACTGAAAATGCTGATTTAAGCAATATAAACAGAGCAAAAAAACTACAAGATCATGATTTAATTTACATTGCAAATAAAAATGAAATAGTAAATGGAACGCAAAATGTAAATCAAAGTAGTAACAATAATGAAAATAACAGTAAGAAAGTTAACATAAACAATGCAACATTAGAGGAATTAAAAACAATAAAAGGGGTAGGAGATGCGAAAGCAAAAAGTATAATTGAATATAGAGAACAAAATGGAGGCTTTAAAACTATAGATGACATAAAGAAGGTTACTGGAATAGGAGAAAAGATGTTTGAAACAATTAAAGAGCAGATTGAAACTTAAGCAAGATCAAAAAGTATATAAGTTCTAATAGATTTTCTACATTTTTTTAGGTAATTATTTTAAGAAATTCTGAAAGAATTTTATAATTAATTTTAAATTGTCAAATGTACATTGTTAATTATAATATGCGAATCATATTATAATACTATTTTTTTCATGTACTGCAGCAGGTCAGCATATATAATTTCAATATATTACATAATGAGAACAATTGCATGTAAGAGTAAAAGAATATATAATAAACATACATATTGTATTAAATTTGATAATATAGATGAAATTTAAAATATAATTAATAAAAAAATAACATTATATTATAGGAAGAAAGTATAGTATTGACACAAAATTGTAATATAGAAATGGTAAAGTTTTATTATTCATTTGCAATATATTAATTAGACATCAGAATAACATCTATAAAATTAAGGAGGAAGATTTAGTGTCTAAAAAAATTATAAGTCTGGTAATGGGCCTTATGGTTGCAATATCGCTAATAGGATGCAGCAGCAATGCAAGTGGGAATTCTGAGGATACAAAAGCACAAACCGCAACTGAGGATAATACAGACCCTAAAGACAAAGATTTAGATGGAAAATGGGCGAAAAACTATACATTAGAAGAAACTCAAAATTTATTTAAAGACAAGTTATCAAAGATGGAGGATATAACCAAGGAACTTGGGGTAAAATATTCAAAAGATGAAAAGGTGAAAAATGACAAAGATGAAACGATAAATGATAATAGCATATATTTTGATAATGATAAGCCTGAAGCAAATAAAATGGAAAGCATGTATTTTGGTATGAAAACATATGGAGATGATTTATCAAGTGGAGATATAAGTTTAAAGTTAAGTTTGAACTTTGATGGTGAAAGTGCTATAAAAAATAATAATTTTGATTTAGGAAAAACATCTTTTAAAAAGTACATAGAAGCATTTACAGGTCAAGAAAATAGAGATTTTTCAGACATAAATAAAGAAATAATTGAAAAACTAAAAAATGGAGATCAACAAGTTGATATAAACGACACAGTTGACGGGTTAAAAGAAGAAATTTTAGCCACTAAAACGTGTATAATATATACATTGTCTACAAAAAAATATAAATTTGCAGATGGTGAAATGAGTATGGAATAGACCAAGGGGGAAAAGTTTTTGGAAAAAGATAATGTAAAAGAAAATGAAACAAACAGTGATATGGAAGAAGCAGAAGTTAAAACTTCAGGCATAGAAAACACAGAAGAAGTTTCAAATGATACAGAAGAAGCGGCAGTAACAGTTAGCGAGGAAATTGAAAGTTCAACTAATGAAGAAGTAGATGAAAAGCCTGGTGTTAGTGGAATTATTTTAGCTAATATCTTAGATCAATTATTAATAGTTGCATGTTCTCTTTTGCTGGCATTTTTATGTAATTCAATCTTAAAGTTATTTGGATACATGTTTGTACAAGGAAATGGATCAATAATTCTAGCTGGAGGAATAATATATTTTATTATAAATTGTATTTATGCACCTATTATGGAGAAAACTAAGCTAGGAAAAACTATTGCAAAGAAGATATTAAATTTATAATAATTTAACAACTTACAGTATAAACAGAGAATATAAAAGAAATTTTATATTCTTATGTTTTTTTATTTAGAAAAATAATATATGATATATGAGTAACAAAAATATGAAAACATTAGGAGTAAATAATGAAAAGAGGAAGCGATTTAACTGTTAAAATAGAAAAATTACAATTTCCGTCGACAGGAATAGGTTATGCAGAAGATAAGACAATTTATGTTAAGAATGCATTTCCAGGCCAAACTGTGACTGGAAGGGTAAAAAAGAAAAGAGAAGATTATGCTGAAGTTAAGTTATTAAGTGTAGATGAAAAGGCAGATTACGAAATTGACGCAATTTGTCCGCATTTTGGTGTATGTGGAGGATGCTCATCTCAAACTATAGATTATGAAAAGCAATTAGAGTTTTTAAGTGAAGAGGTTAAAACTTTATTTGAAGAAGATAATATTGAAGTTGGAGAATATTTAGGTATTCAAGGAAGCCCGAATCAATGGGAGTACAGAAATAAAATGGAGTTCACTTTTGGAGATGAAGCAAAAGGTGAGCCACTTTCTCTTGGAATGCATATGAGAGGAAAGTCTTTTGGAATATTAACTGTAGATGAATGTAAACTTGTTGATGAAGATTATAGAAAGATTATTAAATTAACAGTAGATTATTTTAGAGAAATGGATCTGCCTTACTATAAAGTAATGAAGGCAGAGGGATATTTAAGACACTTGGTTATAAGAAAAGCTCAAAATACTGGGGAAATATTAGTAAATCTTGTAACTACAACTCAAATAGATTTTGATTTAGGTGAATATGTAAAGCTGCTAAGAGAACAAAGCTATAAGGGAAATCTAGTATCGATAATACATACAGAAAATGATTCGAGATCTGATGCAGTAATCCCTGAAAAAGTAATTGTACTATTTGGCAAAGACTATATAAGAGAGTCATTACTTGGATTGCAATTTAATATTTCACCATTTTCATTTTTTCAAACCAATACAAAAGGCGCAGAAGAACTATATTCAATAGTTAAGGATTTTCTTGGAGAGAGCGAAGATAAAGTTGTATTTGATCTTTACTGTGGTACTGGAACTATAGGCCAGATAGTAGCACCAAACGCAAAAAAGGTTATTGGGATTGAGCTTATAGAGGAAGCTGTTGAAGCTGCCAAGGAAAATGCCAAATTAAATGGATTAGATAATTGTGAATTTATAGCTGGAGATGTGGCAGAAATAATTAAAAAAGTAAAAGATAAACCAGATATAATAATATTAGACCCTCCAAGAACTGGAGTACATCCAAAGGCGTTAGATTATGTAATTAGGTTTAATGCAAAGGAAATAATATATGTTTCATGCAATCCTAAGACACTTGTAACGGATCTTAAAGTACTCACAGAAAGAGGATATAAAGTAGTTAAAACAAAAGTGAAGGATATGTTCCCTAACACGCCTCACGTTGAGACAGTTGTGAAGCTAGTACGTAAATAGGCTGATATCAAAGGCTTTGAAAGATTTTAAGTAAATATTGAAGTGTATTTTATGTTCCCTCAGACTGATGGTCTGAGGGAATTTTTGCTTTATGGATTAACATGAATATTGAGATGATTTTTGTGTTAAGGTTTGGATTTGGCTGAAATTTACACTTGACTATGACGTAAGGACATAGCTTATTATATATTTATAATGAAAAAATACTACATTATATCCATAGAGGATTAAATTGTATCACTTATATTTAAAGGTATCATAAATCATTTATAAATGATTATATAAGTCGAAAGTTTAAGAAAGGAAATATTACATATGAATAATACTTTGATTGTTTATTACTCACTTTTTCAAAATACAGCAAATTTAGCGTTAGAAATAGCAAGGCAGATTCTGTACTCATGGAGGAGGAGGATTTTGCCAAATTGAAAATTATATAGCAAGAGAGTGTTCAAAATCCATAATTCTGCCTGGCATTGCTGTAAATGGAGTTGTTGCATCTGAAGAGGTTACAAAGTGGCTTGAGACAATTGGATCTTAGCTATAGACAGGAGATAAGGATTTTGAATGATTGATAATTTTGATTTTAAATACTAGAATTAAATGCAATGAAAAGTCCATAATTTAAAGTTAGAAATAGTGTTGGTTATAAGTGAAAAAAAGCTCCTGAAAGAAGGAGCTTATAAATTAGAAATAATAAAAAAACAACAAATATTAAAATAGCATCAATAGTATTAACAGTAGAATTATATGATTATTTAAATAAAATATTCAATAATATATGGATCTTGAAATTGAGAGGAATACCTTTTTAGTAAACTATTGAAAAGGAGAAAAAGATATTACACCACTACCAACTATTGCTACGGTATCCCCTTCTTGAATAGGACCAAGCTTTACAATCTCATTGGGATTTATGAATCTTAGAAATACCTTTTGTTCACCATTGGAATTAATTATTGATATAGTAAGGCGATTATCTGGAGTTATTAATTTTGCCGTAATATATTTTCCATTATATAGAGATATATCATAAATACCTTGTGTATAAGTAGTAGCAATAGGTAGTGGTTGTGCTTGCGGAATTTTAAAAGATATAAAGAAAATTATTAAGAAAAATACCAAAAGCCTTTTTATATTCATAACTACACCTCCATTCCATTAGTATTTTGTTTTTAAAATCAAGATATGCACTTTATAGTGAGAAAGTCTAAAGTGCATATTTAAGAATATAAAGAGGATGTTTTTTTACATCCTCTTTATTCAATTATTTTTACAAGTCTTTGTATCTCTCTTATTAAGTAATTTCTTATCTAAGTTTTCAAAGAAATCTTTCATAGAATCACATGTACCATCACATTTAATCTGAAAAATGATATTAACAAAATAACAAAACTTAAAGAATGTATAATAAAAAATAATCATAAAAATATACGTTTTATTTCTTAAAATATGTGTTTCAAAGCAAATATATTTATTTTACTTAGAATGATATGGTAATATTTCATAAAGTGATAAAAATAAGGGGAATTAAAATGAAAAGAAACAAATTAGTAGCTTTCATGTTATCATTATATTTAACCGTAGGGTTAATATCTTCATTGGTAGCAAATGCAGAGTTTAAGCCCAGGAATAATAAAGTGAAGGTCGAATCTAAGGCGAGTACTTATAGTTCAATAACTATTAATGTAAATGTAGAAGATTTAGTTACAGAGCTAATTAATGGCGATAATTTAATAGAAATTAAAGGCGTTAAATCAAAAGTTGCAGTAATGGTGGTGAAAGCATTAATTTCTCGGACTAGTTGGTTTTGCAACACAATTGAATACTTAGGTATAGTAGATGATAAAATTTAAATAGTAATATAAGATTATTTTAGTAAAACGTAGATATTCGGAATACGTAGCTTCATATGCGAACAACGTAGTAGCAATTGTAAGATATAATTTATATTAAGGACTAATGAGCTTTAGGATAAACAAAGATATTTGAGAAACAATTACATTTATGTATACTTCTTTATTCGTCTAAATTTTAAATATTACAAGTCATATTTATTAATGTTATTTTTAAATGCATATTTTCAGTAATAAAAATAACTGACTAAGAAAAATAAATAATGTTGCCGTTTTACACCCATATTTGTATGTTTAAAGACAAATATGTTTTTTTTATTTGACATTGTGATAAAATCATATTGTAAATAGTCGACTATCCATAAAAATGCTTATTAGGGTATTGAGAAGTTTGAGAGGAATATTTGGTTTTGCTTTCTATTAAAATATGTGCGCATAAATTTTAATAATTGTGGCTAAATTGCACAAATTTATGCCATACATAAGAGGCAGGTTATGTAGAAATACTTAGCCTGCTTTTATTTTATGTAAATGAAATTAATCTTAACTATCTTATAGTTTAAAAATTTTAATTATTTTCATTATTGACAATATATAATATATATCGTAGAATAGACAAGCAGTGAATTTGCGGGTATCGTATATCGGTAATACTCCAGCCTTCCAAGCTGGAAAGGTGGGTTC